>CAZEGY010000628.1:0-1500 GCA_964511815.1 uncultured Rhodovulum sp. | reverse complement strand
CGCAAGGAGAGCATCGAGGAGATGCACCATGCCGACAAGCTCATGGACCGCATCATCTTCCTCGAAGGCCACCCGAACCTCCAGACCCTCGATCCGCTCCGCATCGGCGAGAGCCCGACCGAGGCGCTGAAGTGCGACCTCGCCGCCGAGTACGACGCGCGTACGCTCTACGCCGAGGCGCGCGACTACTGCGAGAAGGTCGGCGACTACGTCTCGAAGAACCTCTTCGAGGAGCTGATGAGCGACGAGGAGGGGCACATCGACTTCCTCGAGACCCAGCTCGACCTCGTCGACCGCATCGGCGAGCAGAACTGGAACCAGCTCAACGCCAAGTCGAGCGACGACGTCGAGTGAGGCCCCGGGCCGAGGCGCGCGCCCGAGCGCGCGGTTAAGCAACCGTAAAGATCGCGCGGCCGTCCGCTGGAGCGGGCGGCCGCTTTTGGTTACGGTGCCGGCCATGCTGCTGCGCGCCCTCGTCCTTCTCCCGGCCCTCGTTGCGGCCTTCCTCGCCACCGGGCCGGCCTCGGCGTTCGACGCGCCGCGGGTGCCGGAGCTCGCCTTCGCCCCGCCGCTCGGCGAGACCGACCGCCCGCGCCCGCGCCCGGTCGACGCCCGCTGCACCGCCGACGGCCGGGCCTGCGTCGCGCTCGCGACCTACGTCGCCGACGTCTGCCGGCTGATCGAGGCGGCGGCGCACGAGAACGCCCTCGACGAGAACTTCTTCGCCCGGCTCCTCTGGAAGGAGAGCCTCTTCGACGCCGCGGCGGTCAGCCCCGCCGGCGCCGAGGGCATCGCCCAGTTCATGCCGGGGACGGCGAAGCTCCGCGGCCTCGACGACGCCTTCAACCCGGCCGAGGCGCTCTACGCCTCGGCGGCCTACCTCGCCGAGCTCTCCCGCGACTACGGCAACATCGGCCTCGCCGCCGCGGCCTACAACGCCGGCGAGGCCGGGCTCGAGCGCTTCCTCGCGGCGAAGTCCGGCCTTCCGGCCGAGACCCGCGCCTACGTCGCCGCGATCACCGGCTATCCGGTCGAGACGTGGCGCGACGCGCCGCCCGAGAAGCTCGACCTCGCCCTCGCCGGCGGCGGC
Source organism: uncultured Rhodovulum sp. (assembly GCA_964511815.1). Classification (GTDB taxonomy): domain Bacteria; phylum Pseudomonadota; class Alphaproteobacteria; order Rhodobacterales; family Rhodobacteraceae; genus Amaricoccus. Next base: position 410 of record CAZEGY010000628.1, on the reverse strand, counting down.
GCCTTCCAGGCCGCCTGCGTCGCCCAGGCCGCGAGCCGTTCGGTCAGGGAGTTCCGCACCGAGCCGAAGCTCCGGCCGTGGGGCGTCGTCGTCGCCTCGAATCGCGAGAACGACGGCGCCGAGCGCCAGGTCTCGCGGCTGAGGAACCGCTACCCGGGCGTCCTCGCCGGCGAGGACGTCGCCTATTCGCGCGGCCGCAGCCCGGGAAACCGCGTCCGCATGGTCTTCGCCCAGGTCGGCCGCGACACCCGCGCCGACGCCGACGCCTTCTGCACCCGCCTCCGCGCCGCCGGCGGCGACTGCATGGTCCTGAAGAACTGACGGATCGGACACGCGCCGAATCGGGCTTTCCAAACGACACTCGGGGGGAGAGAGAGGATACGGGTGGTTTCCTCGGGCGGACGCCGCGC
>CAZEGY010000627.1:0-1507 GCA_964511815.1 uncultured Rhodovulum sp. | reverse complement strand
GCCGCCGCCGCCGCCACCGCGTCGCTATCCGCAGGCGCCGATGTGGCCGCAGCTCGTGCAGAAGTCGCAGCCGTCGCGGCGGATGAGCGTCGGGTGGCCGCACTCGGGGCAGGGGCGGCCGACCGGTGCCGCGGTGCCGGGCGCCGGGGCGTCGCTCCACAGGACGGTGGAGCCCGCCGTCGGGTAGCCGGCGGCGTCGAGGACGCCGAGCATCTCGTAGCGGTGGATGAGGAGCCGCGCGACGTAGGCGATCGTCGAGGGCTGCACCGCCTGCTTCTCGGTGCCGGGCGCGCGGGCGAAGAAGTCGCCCTGGGCCTCGGGAAGGTCCTTGAGGCCGCGGAGCTTCTTGCCGATCCACGCCGGGTCGATGACCCGCATGTCGAGCGAGAGCGACTTGGTCAGGCCGTTGAACTCGAGCGGGTAGGCGCCCGACAGCCAGACCGAGAACGGGCGTTTGGTGCCGTCGGGCAGGACGCACTCCTTGACGAACATCGCGAAGTCGTCGCCGGTCGTCGGGTTCAGGATGTCGACTGTCCACGACAGCGTGCCGTCGACGCCCGACTTCGGCTCCTTGCGCGAGAAGAGCGCGTCGACGAGCGGCGTCGCGTCCCCGGCGCCGTCGAAGACGCCGAGCGCCTCGCAGCGGTACTCGACCACCTTGGCAAAGGCCGAGACCGCGCCGGGGACCGGGACGGGGCGGCCGTCCGGCGGCATCGCCACCGTGAAGGGGGCGCCCGGGGTGCGGGCGAGGCTGTCGAGCTTGAGCTTGAGCCAGCCCGGATCCTGGGCGCGCATGTCCATCGACAGGTTCTTGGCGAGGGCGCCGAGGCCGCGCGGCGTCCGCTCGCCGTTGACCCAGACCTCGAAGGGCTGGGCACGGCCGTTCTCGACGTGGCCGACGAAGACGGCGAAGCGGCTCTGCGGCGCCTCGACCATGTAGGTCCACGACGGCGAGCCCGCGGTCAGCTTGGGGCGATGGGGCCAGCGCAGGGCGGCGAGCGCGACCTGGGGCGCGTCGGAGATGCGGATGCGGCGGTCGGGCTCGGTCTGGTCGAGGTCCTGCGGCGCGTCCTTCTCGACCGAGAGCACCGCGCCGAGGACGCTGTTCGGGCGATAGGTGGTGATGCCCTTGAGGCCGGCGCGCCAGGCCTCGAGGTAGAGGGTCTCGAAGTCGGCGAAGGGATAGTCCCCGGGGACGTTGACGGTCTTGGAGATCGCCGCGTCGACGAAGGGCTGGATCGCCGCCTGCATCTTCATGTGGTCGAGGGCGGCGATCTCGAGGGCGTTGACGAAGGCCGGCGGCAGCTCGGCGGTGTTGCCGCCGCGGGCGCGCCACAGGCGCCAGGCGTGGTCCTCGACCCGGTACTCGCGCATCGACCCGTCGGGCTCGCGCTTCCTGCGGGTGTAGAACCACGAATAGGCGGGCTCGATGCCGTTCGAGGCGTTGTCGGCGAAGGCGAGGCTGATCGTCCCGGTCGGCGCGATCGACAGCAGGTGGCTGTTGCGC
>CAZEGY010000626.1:0-1520 GCA_964511815.1 uncultured Rhodovulum sp. | reverse complement strand
CCGTGCGCTCCGCCCGTGCGCCGCCCGTGCGCTTCGGGCCGGGGCCGTTGCGGGCGGGGATCGGCGGGGATCGAGGTGTGGCCGGGGCCGGGGTCCGCCCTTGCGCGCCCGCGGGGTCGAATGGTAGAGGTCGCGCGAGCTGAAACAAACTGAAACACCGCAAGGGATCCACAGGCGCCATATGACAGCAAGGCCCACGCGCATCGACTATGACGGGCTGATGTCGTGCGCCCGCGGCGAGATGTTCGGACAGGGGAACCCCCAGCTTCCGGCGCCGCCGATGCTGATGATGGACCGCGTCACCGACATCTCCGCCGACCGCGGGACGGCGGGCAAGGGCCACGTCGTCGCCGAGTTCGACATCCGTCCCGACCTGTGGTTCTTCAAGTGCCACTTCCTCGGCGACCCGGTGATGCCGGGCTGCCTCGGCCTCGACGCGCTCTGGCAGCTCACCGGCTTCAATCTCGGCTGGCGCGGCATGAAGGGCCGCGGCCGGGCGCTCGGCGTCGGCGAGGTCAAGTTTACCGGCATGGTTACGCCGGACGTGAAGATCGTCGAGTACACGGTTGATTTTACGCGGGTCATCGACCGCAAGCTCAAGCTTGGCATCGCCAACGGCACCATGCGCGCCGACGGCGAGGTGATCTACACCGCCACCGACATGAAGGTCGGTCTTTTCCAGGACTGACGGGAGGGTCTCCCCCATGCGTCGCGTCGTCATTACCGGCATCGGCATCGTCTCCTCGATCGGCAACGACGCCGGCGAGGTCACCACGTCCCTGAAGGAGGGCCGCTCGGGGATCGTCTTCGCCCCCGAGTACGCCGAGCACGGCTTCCGCTGCCGGGTTCACGGCAAGCCGAGGATCGACGTGAGCGAGCACGTCGACAAGCGCCAGCTCCGCTTCATGGGCGACGGCGCGGCGTACAACTTCATCGCCATGCAGCAGGCGATCGCCGACAGCGGCCTCGAGGAGAGCGACGTCTCGAACGAGCGCACCGGGCTGATCATGGGCTCGGGCGGGCCGTCGACGAAGAACCTCTTCGAGGCCAACACCATCGTCGTCGAGAAGGGCAGCCCGAAGCGCATGGGGCCGTTCATGGTCACGCGCGGCATGTCGTCGACCAACTCGGCGACGCTCGCGACTCCGTTCAGGATCAAGGGGATCAACTACTCGATCACCTCCGCGTGCTCGACGAGCGCCCACTGCATCGGCAACGGCGTCGAGCAGATCCAGTTCGGCAAGCAGGACATCGTCTTCGCCGGCGGCGGCGAGGAGCTCGACTGGACGCTGTCCTCGCTCTTCGACGCGATGGGGGCGATGAGCTCGAAGTACAACGACACCCCCGAGACCGCGAGCCGGCCGTTCGACGCCACCCGCGACGGCTTCGTCATCGCCGGCGGCGGCGGCGTCGTCGTGCTCGAGGAGCTCGAGCACGCCCTCGCCCGCGGCGCGAAGATCTACGGCGAGGTGACCGGCTACGGCGCGACCTCGGACGGCTACGACATGGTGGCGCCGAGC
>CAZEGY010000625.1:0-1521 GCA_964511815.1 uncultured Rhodovulum sp. | reverse complement strand
CGGGTGACGACGCGGCCCTGGCGGCGCATCAGGTACTCGAGCATCTGGAACTCGCGGGGCAGGAGCTCGATGCGGCGCTCGCCGCGGCGGGCGGTGCGGGCGATGAGGTCGAGCTCGAGGTCGGCGCAGGTGAGCTCGGTCGGCTCGGCGCGGGCCTCGGCCGGGCGGCGGAGCACCGCTTCCAGCCGGGCGGAGAGCTCGGCGAAGGAGAACGGCTTGACCATGTAGTCGTCGGCGCCGGCGCGGAGGCCGCGGACGCGCTCGTCGATGGCGCTCATCGCGGTGAGCAGGATCGCCGGCGTCTGCACCCCGGCGGCGCGCACCGACTTGAGGAGCGAGAGCCCGTCGAGGTCGGGGAGCATGCGGTCGAGGACGAGGGCGTCGAAGGGCGGCGTGCCGAGGGCGTGCATCAGCCCCTCGCGGCCGGACGCCGTCGCCTCGACGGCGTAGCCCGCCTCGCGGAGGCCCTTGGCGAGATAGTCCCGGGTGTCGTCGTCGTCCTCGACGACCAGGATGCGGCGCGACATGGCTCGTTCCTAACCGAATGGGACCGCCGCGGGAAGCGGCGGCCCCTGATTTCACTGAAGGCGGGCTTCGCTGGAGGCGGGCTCAGGCGAGCTTGACGCCGACGAAGATCCGCGTGCCCTGGCGCTCGATCTGCAGGAGGACGGCGTCGGTCTTGACGTCCTTGAGCGCGTGGTCGACGTCGGCGGGCGTGGCGACCGCGCTCGAGCCGACGCGGAGGATGACGTCGCCGACCTCGAGGCCCGCGTCGGCGGCCGTGCCGTTGCCCTCGAGCGAGGTGACGACGACGCCGGAGACGCTGTCGTCGAGGCGGAGCTGCTCGCGGGCGGCCGGGGTGATCGGCGCGAGGGTGGCGCCGAGCTTCGCCGAGGCGGTGGCGTCCTCGTCCCGGGCGGTGCCGGTGTCGGCCGAGGCGACCTCGCGGTCCTTGAACTTGCCGAGGGCGAGCTCGACGGTGCGGTCCGCGCCGTCGCGCATCACCTCGACCGCGACGGTGGCGTCGGGCGCGGCGGCGGCGACGAGCTTCGGGAGCTCGCGGCTGGAGGCGACCGGCTTGCCGTCGAAGGAGAGGATGACGTCGCCGGTCTCGAGCTTGCCCGTCGACGGGCCGTCGGCGAGGACGTCGGAGACGAGGGCGCCGTGGGGCTCGTCCATGCCGAGCGCCGAAGCGATGTCGGGCGAGACGTTCTGGATCGTCACCCCGAGCCAGCCGCGCTCGACCGAGCCCGAGGCGCGAAGCTGGGCGACGACGTTCTCGACGGTGTTCGACGGGATGGCGAAGCCGACGCCGACCGAGCCGCCGTTCGGCGAGTAGATCGCCGAGTTGACGCCGATGACCTCGCCCTCGAGGTTGAGGAGCGGGCCGCCGGAGTTGCCGCGGTTGATCGCCGCGTCGGTCTGGATGAAGTCGACGTAGGGCCCGGCGTTGATGTCGCGGGCCATCGCCGAGACGATGCCGCGGGTGACGGTGCCGCCGAGGCCGAAGGGGTTGCCGAC
>CAZEGY010000624.1:0-1529 GCA_964511815.1 uncultured Rhodovulum sp. | reverse complement strand
ATGGGCCGCAACGGCATGGGCAAGACCACCACCGTCCGCACCATCTCCGCCCTCCTCCGCCCCCGCGACGGCGCCATCACCTTCGCCGGCCAGCCGACCCGCGGCCTCGCCGTCCACCGCGTCGCCCGCCTCGGCATCGGCCTCGTCCCCGAGGGCCGCCGCTGCTTCGCCCCCCTGACCGTCGAGGAGAACCTCACCGCCGCCGCCCGCCCCGGCGGCTGGACGCAAGCCCGCGTCGAAGGGCTCTTCCCCCGCCTCGCCGAACGCCGCGCCCAGCCCGCCCGCACCCTCTCCGGCGGCGAGCAGCAGATGCTCGCCATCGGCCGCGCGCTGATGACCAACCCCCGCCTCCTCGTCCTCGACGAGGCGACCGAGGGCCTCGCCCCGGTCGTCCGCCAGGAGATCTGGGCGGCGATCCACAAGCTCAAGGGCGAGCTCGCCATCCTCGTCATCGACAAGACCCTGAAGGAGCTCTCCCGCGTCGCCGACCGCTGCTTCCTGATCGAGCGCGGCCGCACCGTCTGGACCGGCGCCCCGGCCGCGCTCACCCCCGAGCTCACCGACCGCTACCTCGGAGTCTGAGATGGCCTTCACCTTCCCCCAGACCGTGCGCTTCCAGCACTGCGACCCGGCGGAGATCGTCTTCTATCCGCGCTACTACGAGATGCTGAACGCCACGATCGAGGAGTGGTTCGAGACCCGCCTCGGCCGGTCCTTCGCCGAGATCCACGGCCCGATGGGCATGGGCGTGCCGACCGTCGCGCAGGAGACCCGCTACCACCGCCCGTCGCGCCTCGGCGACCGCCTCGACTTCACCCTGACCCCCACCCGCCTCGGCGGCTCGAGCGTCACCCTCGCGGTCGAGGCGACCTGCGACGGCGCGCCCCGGGTCAGCTTCACCACCACGCTCGTCTGGTACGCCAAGACCGACGGGCGCCCCCGCCCCTGGCCGCCGGAGCTCCGGGCCGGGATCGAACGAGAAATGGCCAAGGATATCGAAGGAGAGCCCCGATGATCGAGACCATCCAGCCCGAGGGGTGGGCCAAGCCCAGGGGCTACGCCAACGGCATGCTCGCCGACGGGCGGCTCTACGTCGGCGGCCAGATCGGCTGGACCGCCGCCCAGGTCTTCGAGACGAACGACTTCGTCGGACAGATGGAGCAGGCCCTCGCCAACGTCGTCGCCATCGTCCGCGCCGCCGGCGGCGAGCCGCACCACATCACCCGGCTGACCTGGTACGTCATCGACAAGAAGGAATACCTCGCCCGCCAGCGCGAGGTCGGCGACGCCTATCGCCGGGTGATGGGCCGCCACTTCCCGGTGATGACCATGGTCGTCGTCGCCGGCCTCGTCGAGGACGCGGCCCTGATCGAGATCGAGGCCAGCGCCGAGATCGGCGCCTGAGCCCCACGGAAAGCCCGCAGGGAGGGGCAGGAGGGGAGCCCGCGCGCGAGCGCGGCTCCCCTCGGTTATCTCATACCGGCTCCGGTTGATCACTTCGCTCCCCGCGCCCGGCGTCACGCGCGCGG
>CAZEGY010000623.1:0-1540 GCA_964511815.1 uncultured Rhodovulum sp. | reverse complement strand
GCGGGCGGACGCGAAACGCGTCCGCGGGGCGCGGCCACGCCCGGATTCATCGCGACGGGAATGCTCGGCCCCCCTTCCCCTCCGCCGTCACCGGCTCCGGGGAACGGCCCGGCCGAAGCGATGCTTCGGCCCGTCGGGCCGACGTCCTCGCGGGCGGAGCCCGCTTCGATCGAACACAGGCCTCCACAGCGTAGAGCTCGGCGATGCGCCTCAGCGCCTCCTCGGCGATCGGCGCGGGGCCAGCGGCGGCGAGGTCGAAGAACTTGCGGCGGACATGGGCCCAGCAGGCGGCCTCGATCACCCGTGCGGCGACGCCCGGGCCGCGGGCGCGGTAGATGTCGTTGAAGCCGGCGAAGCCGTCGGCATGCAGCACCCCGGCGAAGTCCTTCAGATGCGCCTGGGGATGCGCGCCCCTGCGGTCGGGGCTGTAGAGATAGCAGGCGGCGGGCGGCGCCATCGTGTCGCCGGCGGGTCGGCCGTCGCGGACGTAGACCCACAGCCGGCCCTCCCTGGTGCGGCCGCGGCCGGGGTCGAGCACCGGCACGGGCGTGTCGTCGCCGTGCAGCCGGTCGCCGGCGAAGACATGGGCGCGGAGCGCGTCGACCAGCGGTGCCATCAGCGCCGAGGCCCGACCCACCCAGTCGGCCATGGTCGAGCGGGCGATCTCCACGCCCTCGCGGGCGTAGATGTCGGACTGGCGGTAGAGCGGCAGGTGATCGCAGTACTTGGCGCAGAGGACATGGGCGACGAGGCCGGGGCCAGGCTTGCCGCGCTCGATCGGCAGGCCCGGCGTCGGCGCCTGCACCGGGGCGTCACACTCGCAACAGGCGTAGCGGGGCCGGACGTGGCGGATCACCCGGAACGAGGCCGGGACATACTCCAGCACCTCGGTGACGTCTTCGCCGCGCTTGCGCAGCCTGGCGCCGCCGCAGTCGGGGCAGATCGGCGTAGGCTCGTGGCGCACCTCCTCACGGGGCAGGTGCGGCGGCGGGACCTGGCGTGCGGGACGCACGGACGGTTCCTCCGGCACGACGGTCATGCTCGGTGGGGCGGACTCGGCCAGCGTCGCCTCGCCGTCCTCGAGCATGAGCTCCAGCTGCCCGATCGCCCGGTCGAGCTTCTCCGACGAGGTGCCGAACCGGGCGCGCTTCAGCGCCGCGAGCTGCACCCTCAGCCGGTCGATCAGCGTGTCGCGGGACTGCAGCGCGGCAGCCTGGGCATGGATGATCGCCTGCAGGGCGGCGGGGTCGGAGGGCAGCGCGTCGAGGCGGATGTCCATGCCCGGAGTCTATCCGGGCTGACGCCGCCAGGACAGCTTTATCTCATTGAATCAGCGAGATAGTCAGGCTACGCGGCCGGGCGGCGCACTCCAGGCCGGCCGTCGCCAGTCGATGCCCTCCCAGAGCATGGCGAGTTGCGCCGCCGTCAGCCGCACGGCCCCGTCCGCAGGCGAGGGCCAGGGGAAGCGCCCCTTCTCGAGCACCTTGTAGTAGAGGCAGAAGCCCTGGCCATCCCAGTACAGGAGCTTCAGCCGGTCGCC
>CAZEGY010000622.1:0-1541 GCA_964511815.1 uncultured Rhodovulum sp. | reverse complement strand
CGGTTTCGGGGCAGGATTGGCGCCGCCGGCGGAGGGTGGCCACCCGCCGCCGGCGGCGAGGGGACGGATCGCGGCTCTGCGGGCCCGAAGGGGCCGCTGGAGAGTAGGATCGCCCCTCGTCCTTCCCGAGGCCCGAACGGAAACCCGAGCGCAAGGCTCGCATGACAAGCATGGGACACCGGAAATGACGATGCAGCCTACCATCGGCGTCGACATCTCGAAAGACCATCTCGACGCCCATCGCTGGCCGAGCGGCGAGACCTGCCGCGTCGCCAACGACGCCGCAGGACACAAGGCGCTGATCCGCTGGATCGGAGCCGATGTCGCCCGCGTCGCCTACGAGGCGACCGGCGCCTACCACGCCGCCGTTGAGCGCGCACTGCACCGTGCCGGCCTGCCCTGCGCCAGGCTCAACCCCGCCCGGGTCCGCCGCTTCGCCGAGGCGATCGGCACCCAGGCCAAGACCGACCCGATCGACGCCCGCCTCATCGCCCGCATGGGTGCGATGCTCGAGCCCGCCGCACAGGCCCCGCGGCCGCAGGCCCTGGACGACCTGCACGAGCTCGAGCTCGCCCGCGCAGCCCTCATCCGCGAGCGTACCGCCGCGAAGAACCGTGGCCCCCGGCTCACCCTCGCGCTGCTCAGGCGCCAGCACGCGACCCGCCTGCGCGCCATCGAGCGCGGCCTCGCCGAGATCGACGCAGCCATCGCCGCGCTGATCGCCGCGAACCAGGACCTGGCGCGCAGCGCGGAGATCCTCTGCTCCATCCCCAGCCTCTCCGACATCACCGCCGCGGCGCTTCTCGCGGAGATGCCCGAGCTCGGCACCCTGGAGCCGGGGGCGGCGGCCAGCCTCGCCGGCCTTGCCCCGCGCACCCGCCAGTCCGGCCGCTGGAAGGGCGCGGCGAAGATCGGCGGCGGCCGCGCCGAACTCCGCCGCGCCCTCTACATGCCCGCGCTGACCGCCGCCCGCTTCAACCCCGACCTCAAGGCCGTCTACGACCGCCTCCGCGCCAGGGGAAAGCCCGCAAAGCTCGCCCTCACCGCCGTCATGCGCAAGCTCCTCATCCTCGCCAACGCCCTCATCCGGGACGATCGAACCTGGACCCCGACAAGGCCGTGACGACATCACGGAAACTCTCCAGGTTTCTGGCCGGAGGAGGAGGGCGGGGGCGGGTGGAGGGGCCGGAGCGGGTGGAGAATGGGGGTGCCGGGGGGCGGGGGATGCCGGTGCGCCCGGATCGGTCGGGCCGGGGTCAGAGGGCGGCGTCGAGGCGGTCGGCGATGGTCTGGAGGACCTTGACCCGGGCGTGGCGCTTGCAGTTCGATTCCACCAGCGTCCACGGCGCCTCGGGCGTCGAGGTGAGCGCGAGCATGTCCTCGATGGCGGCGGTGTAGAGCGGCCATTTCCCGCGGTTGCGCCAGTCCTCGTCGGTGATCTTGAACCGCTTGTGCGGGATCTCCTTGCGCGCGTTGAAGCGGGCGAGCTGCTCGTCCTCGTCGATCGCCAGCCAGAACTTCTGCACGATGTAGCCGGCGCG
>CAZEGY010000621.1:0-1542 GCA_964511815.1 uncultured Rhodovulum sp. | reverse complement strand
TCCTCGCCGCCGCCCACGAGGCGGAATGCGACTTCACCATGGACGACATCGACCGGCTGTCCCGGCGCGTTCCCGTCCTCTGCAAGGTCGCGCCGGCCAAGGCCGACGTCCACGTCGAGGACGTCCACCGCGCCGGCGGCATCATGGCGATCCTCGGCGAGCTCGACCGCGCCGGCCTCCTCGACACCGGCCTGCCGACCGTGCACGCTCCCTCCCTCGGCGCGGCGCTCGACCAGTGGGACATCGCCCGGACGAACTCCGAGTCCGTCCGCGACTTCTACCGCGCCGCCCCCGGCGGCGTGCCGACCCAGACCGCCTTCAGCCAGTCGCGGCGCTGGGACGACCTCGACCTCGACCGCGAGGCGGGGGTCATCCGCTCGGCCGAGCACCCGTTCTCCAAGGACGGCGGCCTCGCCGTCCTCTACGGCAACCTCGCCGAGGACGGCTGCATCGTGAAGACCGCCGGCGTCGACGAGTCGATCCTGAAGTTCACCGGCCGCGCCCGCGTCTTCGAGAGCCAGGACGCGGCGGTGAGCGGCATCCTCGGCAACAAGGTCGTGCCCGGCGACATCGTCCTCATCCGCTACGAGGGCCCGCGCGGCGGCCCCGGCATGCAGGAGATGCTCTATCCGACGAGCTACCTGAAGTCGAAGGGCCTCGGCGCCGCCTGCGCCCTCGTCACCGACGGCCGCTTCTCGGGCGGCTCGTCGGGCCTCTCGATCGGCCACGTCTCGCCCGAGGCGGCCGAGGGCGGCGCCATCGGCCTCGTCCGCGAGGGCGACACCATCGAGATCGACATCCCGGCCCGGACGATCCACCTCGCCGTCGACGACGCCGAGCTCGCCCACCGCCGCCGCGAGCAGGAGGAGGCCGGCTGGAAACCCGCCGCGCCGCGCAAGCGCCGGGTGACGACCGCGCTCCGCGCCTACGCCGCCTTCGCCACCAGCGCCGCCCGCGGGGCGGTCCGGGTGGTGCCGGAGTAGGGAAAAATCCTCTGGACACCGCTCCGCCGGTGCCCTAGTCACACCCTCCGACGGCGGCCGCGACCGCCGTCGCGCCCGGGTAGCTCAGGGGTAGAGCAGCGGATTGAAAATCCGCGTGTCGGTGGTTCAAATCCGCCCCCGGGCACCAACAAAATCAAAGACTTAGCCGAAAGCGACGGAAGCCGAGAAGTCGGCGAGGTACCACCTAGGTACCAACGGCTCGCTTCCGCGCTTCCCGGCCGAACGCCGCGCAGCGCATTCCGCAGTAGAGCCCGCCGGGTCGAGGATGGCAGGTCTTCCCGCACCACGAGCAGGGCCGCTCCCGAGCCGCATCCTGCTTGTCCTCCCATCGGCGCCTGTGCGGCTTCATCATGCACTCCTTGCAGCAATGCCGCTGGTCGCTGCGCCGCGCGTCGAACGTCCGGCCGCACGTCGGGCAGGTCCGGCCCGCGCGCGCTTCGGCGAGGGCCGCCGACTCCGCGGCCATGTACCAGAACGGGCCGCCCGCGATGATCGGGACCTTCGACTTCGCCTACGTCGGGTTTGCCGTCGTCTGGGG
>CAZEGY010000620.1:0-1542 GCA_964511815.1 uncultured Rhodovulum sp. | reverse complement strand
TCGGGCCTCACCCACGGCGCCAGCCTCGTCCTCGCGCCGAAGACCGAGGCGCCGATCCGCCACATCGAGTTCGTCGCGCTCGGGGCGGACCGCGCCCTCGTCGTCCTCGTCACCGGCGACGGCCAGGTCGAGAACCGGCTGTTCACCCCGCCCGGCGGCCTCACCCCGTCGGCGATGCGCGAGGCGGCGAACTTCCTCAACGCCATCCTCCAGGGCCGGACGCTCGGCGAGATGAAGAACGTCGTCGCCGCCGAGATCGCCCGCCACCGCGCCGAGCTCGACACCCTCGCCCGCTCGCTGATCGAGACCGGCGTCGCCACCTGGGCCGAGGGCGACGGCGACGCCGCGCGCGACCGCCTGATCGTCCGCGGCCAGGCCAACCTCCTCGACGACGCCGCCGACGCCGGGCACCTCGAGCGCATCCGCGAGCTCTTCGACGACCTCGAGAGGAAGCGCGACCTCGTCCAGCTGCTCGAGCTCACCGAGGACGGCGCCGGGGTCCGGGTCTTCATCGGGTCGGAGAACAAGCTTTTCTCACTTTCCGGTTCCTCTCTCGTGGTCTCTCCCTATATGAATGCCGACCGCAGGATCATCGGAGCGGTTGGGGTGATCGGACCGACTCGGCTGAACTACGGCCGCATCGTGCCTATCGTGGACTACACCGCCCAGCTCGTAGGACGGCTGGTCTCCAGCCGCGGCTAGCGACAAGGACGACGACATGGCGAACAAGAAGAACCGCCACGACCTGATGGAAGAAGAGGAAGAGCGCTTCCTCGACGACCCCGAGGCCGAGGATCTCGACGACGACATCTCCGACGAGGCCGCCGACGCCGACGAGGCCGGCGCGCTGCGCGCCGAGATCGCCGAGCTCAAGGACCGGCTCCTCCGCGCCCTCGCCGACACCGAGAACACCCGCAAGCGTGCCGAGCGCGACCGCCGCGACGCCGAGGTCTACGGCGCCACCCGCTTCGCCCGCGACCTGCTTTCCGTGCACGACAACTTCGACCGCGCCCTCGACGCCGTGACCGACGAGGTCCGCGGCACCGCGCCCGGGCTGATCGAGGGGATCGAGCTCACCCGCCGCGACCTCCTCAACGCCTTCGAGAAGCACCGCATCGTGCAGATCGACCCCAAGGTCGGCGACCGCTTCGACCCCAAGCTCCACCAGGCGATGTTCGAGGCGCCGGTCCCCGGCACCAAGGCCGGCGACATCATCCAGGTGATGGGCGTCGGCTTCATGATCGGCGACCGCCTGCTCCGCCCCGCCCAGGTCGGCGTCTCCTCCGGCGGCCCGGCCGTCCGCCCGGCGAGCGAGCATCCGGTGATGTGACCCGCGCGCCGAGCTCCCGGCGGCCACCGCCGCCGGGACTGCCGCGCCCGTCGCCGCCGCGCCACCACCGACGTCCCCCGGCGCCAGCCTTGCCGCGATCTCCTGGCCGCCGTCGATCGCGGCAAGGCGGGCCGGGCAGTGCCGACAGCCACCGGGTCCGAGGGGTAGTGAACGGACCGCAAGCTACACGACACTCGGGGGGAGAGAGAGGA
>CAZEGY010000619.1:0-1545 GCA_964511815.1 uncultured Rhodovulum sp. | reverse complement strand
GGAGGATGTCGAAGCTCTCGTTGCGCTCGGGGCGGAAGAAGTTCCAGCCGCGCTGGAGGTGGCGGATGAGGGAGTGGGCCTTGTACTGGGTCGCGACGCCGATGCGGCGGATGCCGGAGTTGAGCGCGTTCGAGAGGGCGAAGTCGATGATGCGGACCTTGCCGCCGAAGTAGACCGCGGGCTTGGCGCGGCGGTCGGTCAGCTCCTTCAGGCGGCTGCCGCGGCCGCCCGCGAGAACGTAGGCCATGGCCTCGCGGGCCAGCGGTGACTGTCGTTCCAAGACCTTCCCCCCTTCTTCTCAGTTTCTGGATGCGTCGGGCTCGAACTCGAGCCAGATCGTCGCGAGTGGCGGCAGGGTGACGAGCGCGCCGGTTCCGAGCTCGCCCGTCACCGCGTCGACGCCGCCCATGTTGCCCATGCCGCTGCCGCCGTAGGCGGCGGCGTCGGTGTTGAGGATCTCGCGCCAGCGGCCCGGCAGGGGCAGGGCGAGGCCGTAGTCCTCGCGCGGGACCGGCGTGAGGTTCGAGACGACGGCGACGGGGTTGGCGCCCGGCGCCTTGCGCACCCAGGCGAAGACCGAGCGGTCGGCGTCGTCGGCGACGAGCCATTCGAAGCCCTCGGGCTCGCAGTCGCGGGCGTGGAGGGCGGGCTTCTCCGCGTAGAGGCGGTTGAGATCGCGCACGAGCGCCTGCACGCCGCGGTGCGGCGCGAGGTCGAGCTGCCACCAGTCGAGGCTGCGGGCCTCCGACCATTCGGCGCCCTGGGCGAACTCCTGGCCCATGAACAGGAGCTTCTTTCCGGGGTAGCCCCACATGAAGGCGTAGTAGGCGCGGAGGTTGGCGAACTTCTGCCAGCCGTCGCCGGGCATCTTGGCGATGAGGGTGCCCTTGCCGTGGACGACCTCGTCGTGGCTGAGCGGCAGGACGAAGTTCTCCGACCAGGCGTAGACCATGCCGAAGGTCATCTCGCTGTGGTGGTACTTCCGGTGCACCGGGTCCTGGCTCATGTAGGCCAGCGTGTCGTGCATCCAGCCCATGTTCCACTTGAAGCCGAAGCCGAGGCCGCCGTCGTAGACCGGGGCCGAGACCTTCGGCCACGAGGTCGACTCCTCGGCGAAGGTCATCCGGCCCGGGTGCTTGCCGTAGACGGCGCGGTTCATCGCCTGGAGGAAGTCGACCGCCGCGAGGTTCTCGCGGCCGCCCTGCTCGTTGGGGATCCACTCGCCTTCCTTGCGCGAGTAGTCGAGGTAGAGCATCGAGGCGACGGCATCGACGCGCAGGCCGTCGACGTGGAACTTCTCGGACCAGTAGAGGGCGTTGTTGACGAGGTAGGAGAAGACCTCCTCCCGGCCGAAGTTGTAGATCGCGGTGTTCCAGTCGGGGTGGAAGCCCTGGCGCGGGTCGGCGTGCTCGTAGAGGGCGGTGCCGTCGAAGCGGGCGAGGCCGTGCGCGTCGGTCGGGAAATGCGCCGGCACCCAGTCGAGGATGACTCCGATGCCGGCGCGGTGGGCGCCGTCGACGAAGCGGGCGAAGCCCTCGGGCGGGC
>CAZEGY010000618.1:0-1554 GCA_964511815.1 uncultured Rhodovulum sp. | reverse complement strand
GCGGTGATCGACGGCAGGTCGGGCTTCCAGGATCTCGTGGCGACGATCGACGGCACCGTCCTCGGCCGCGGGTGGTCGGCGATCTTCGCCTTCGACTCGACGCTCCACGTCACCGTCGGGGCGACGGGCGCCATCCGCGGCGGCGCCTACGGCGTGGCGGCGCTGGAGGCGAGCGGGGACAGCAGCCTCGTCAATCGCGGCGAGGTCGTCGCCCCGTCCGGGTTCGGGGTGTCCTTCACCGCGTCGGCCGAGCCGACCGTGGAGAACCACGGCACCATCCGCGGCCTCGACGGCGGGCTCGCCTTCTCGAGCTACGGTCTCGAGGGGACGTCCGCGGTCCTCTACAACACCGGCACGATCGCCGGCGGAGCGGGGAGCGGCGCCGTCTCGGGCTGGGGCGAGGGGACGGGCGTCTACTCGAACACCGGTCTCACCTCGATCACCAACCTCGGCACCATCACGAGCGACGACGCGCGCGGGGCGGCACTCAGCCTCGAAGGCGGCGTCGCCGACGTCGTCAACGAGGGGCGGATCGAGGCGACCCGCGGCGTCGGCCTCGCCGCCGATCTCCGGTCCGACGCCTGGAACGCCTTCGTCCTCCTCAACTCCGGCACGATCTCCGGCGCGGCCGGCGGCGTCGTGCTCGGCGCCGAAGGCGACCGGGTGGTCAACACCGGCACGATCGTCGGCGACGTGACCCTCGGCGCCGGCAACGATTCCTACCTGGGCGACGGAGGCCGCCTCGACGGCGCGCTCCGCGGCGGCCCCGGCGACGACGTGCTCGTCGCCGGACTCGGCAACGACTCCGTCTATGGCGGCCTCGGCAACGACTTCCTCTCCGGCGGCGCAGGCAACGACCGGCTCGACGGCGGGGTGGGCTCGGATACGGTGAGCTACGAGGTCAATACCACGCCGGTGCGCATCGACCTCGCGGCCGGACAGGCGAGCTTCCCCGGAACCTCGTGGCTCGCCGAGACCCTCGTGTCGATCGAGAACGCGATCGGCGGCTCGGGCAACGACGTTCTCGTCGGAGACGAGGGCCGCAACGCCCTGATGGGCCTCGCCGGCGACGACACCCTCTCCGGTGGAGGGAACGTCGACCAGCTCTACGGCGGCGACGGCGCCGACGTCTTCCGCTTCACGAGCGTGGCCGCTGCGGATGGCGACCGCATCCTGAGCGAGAGCGGCTTCGTCGCCTTCGAAGGGCCCGGGACGGCGGCAGGCGACAGGATCGACCTCTCCGCCATCGACGCCAACACCACGCTCCCCGGCCACCAGAGCTGGACCTTCGGCACCGGGCAGGGGCCGGGCCACGTCTGGGCGGTCGAAGGCGGGCCGTTCACCTGGATCCGCGGCAGCACCGACGACGACCCGGACGCCGAGTTCGAGATCGGCATCCGCGACTACGCCGTCGCCGCGAGCGCCTACACCGCCGACGACTTCATCCTCTAGCACCGGGCGGATGGCCGGCAGTCAGTCCTGCTCGGCGACGACCCCGCCGCGGCGGAAGGGCCCGTAGGCGGTCAGCACCTCGATCTCCTCGTCGACCGCCCG
>CAZEGY010000617.1:0-1559 GCA_964511815.1 uncultured Rhodovulum sp. | reverse complement strand
AAAGAATCAGCCGGCGAATGCCGGCTTCCTTCGGAGGGAGGGCGCAAAGGCGCCCGACCGCCCAGCGCCGGCCGAGCGGGGGGCGCGCCCGCGCGCCTCCCCGAGGTCGGCGCTCCCCCCGGCAGGCCGGGGGCGGCGGCTCAGAAGCCGAGGCCCTCGTACTTCTTCTTGAACTTGGAGACCCGGCCGCCGGTGTCCATCAGCCGGGCCGAGCCGCCCGTCCACGCCGGGTGGGCGGAGGGGTCGATCTCGAGGGAGAGCGTGTCGCCCTCCTTGCCGTAGGTCGAGCGCGTCCGGTAGGTCGAGCCGTCGGTGAGCTTGACCTCGATGAAATGGTAGTCGGGGTGGATGCCGTCCTTCATGGCTTCGCTCCTCAGGCCTGCGCGGCCGGCTTGTAGTTGGTCTTCTCGGCGATGCGCGCCGACTTTCCGCGCCGCTCGCGCAGGTAGTAGAGCTTGGCCCGGCGGACCTTGCCGCGGCGGACGACGGTGATCGAGTCGATGTTCGGCGAGTGGAGCGGGAAGACGCGCTCGACGCCCTCGCCGAAGGAGATCTTGCGGACCGTGAAGCTCGCGCCGATGCCCTTGCCGTTGTTGCGGGCGATGCAGACGCCCTCGTAGGCCTGCACGCGCGAGCGGGTGCCCTCGGTCACCTTGTAGCCGACCCGGACGGTGTCGCCGGGACCGAAGTCGGGAATGTCCTTGGCCAGAGCGGCGATCTGCTCGGCCTCGAGTTGCGCGATGAGGTTCACGGCGCGTCGTCCTTCTTATGCCCGGCCGTCGCCGATGATGGCGCGGCGGTGGTGTGCGCGTCCGAGAGCTCTGTCTCTCCTGCCGGGCTCGCGTTCCCCGCTTGCGCGAGGTAGGCCCGCCAGAGGTCGGGACGACGTTCCTTGGTCAGCCTCTCCGACTGGGCGCGTCGCCAGGCGGCGATCCGTCCGTGATGTCCCGAGAGGAGAACCTCGGGTATCCTCAGACCTTCCCATTCGGTCGGGCGGGTATACTGCGGGAACTCCAAGAGCCCGGCGGCGAAGGATTCCTCCACCGTCGAATCGGCGTTCCCGAGGACGCGGGGTATAAGCCGTGCCGTCGCGTCGATCAAGGCCATAGCCGCGAGCTCGCCCCCGGTCATCACGAAGTCCCCGAGGCTCACCTCCTCGACCGCGCGGCCGGCGATCACCCGCTCGTCGATGCCCTCGAACCGCCCGCAGAGAAGCGTCACCCCCCGGCCGGCCGCCAGCGCCCGCGCCCGCGCCTGGTCGAAGCGCGCACCGCGGGGGGAGAGATAGATCACCGGCCACTCCGACCGCGGCAGCCCGCCGTCCGCCGCGTCGAGGGCGGCGGCGGCGATGTCGGCGCGCAGCACCATGCCGGCGCCCCCGCCCGCCGGGGTGTCGTCGACGGTGCGGTGGCGATCGGTCGCCACGTCGCGGAGGTTCCGCGCCTCGAGCCGCCACAGGCCGTCGGCGAGCCCGCGGCCGAGGAGCGACAGCCCGAGGGGACCGGGGAACATCTCCGGAAAGAGGGTCAGGACGCGCGCCGTCCACGGCGCGCGCACCG
>CAZEGY010000616.1:0-1561 GCA_964511815.1 uncultured Rhodovulum sp. | reverse complement strand
CGGTGGCGGGCTGGTCGGTGATCGGGCCGGTCATGGCGGTTCCCCCGGGGTTCTGCTCTACCGTGAGCGTCATTTTGGACTACCCTTCTCGGCGACTCCCGCGGGGAATCGCGGGTGCGTCCAGATGTAGCATGTTCGCGGGGCGAAGGCACAAGATGAAGACAAGATATCTCCATACCATGGTCCGGGTGAAGGATCTCGACGCCTCGATGCGGTTCTACGAGCTCCTCGGGCTGAAGGAGATCCGGCGGATCGACAACGACAAGGCGCGCTTCAGCCTGGTGTTCATGGCGCCGGAGGGGCAGGAGGAGGCGCCGGTCGAGCTCACCCACAACTGGGACGGCGACGAGGGGCTGCCCTCGGACAGCCGGCACTTCGGGCATCTCGCCTACGAGGTCGAGGACATCTACGCCATGTGTCGGAAGCTCGAGGACGCCGGGGTGACGATCAACCGGCCGCCGCGCGACGGGCACATGGCCTTCGTGCGCAGCCCCGACAACGTCTCGATCGAGCTGCTCCAGGCCGGCGACGCGCTGGCGCCGGCGGAGCCGTGGGCGTCGATGCCGAACACCGGAAGCTGGTGAGGGCCGGGTGACGGCGGCGCGGCGCGCGCGGGGCCGGAGGCGGCCGCGGCTCGCCGCGCTCGTCGTGGCGGCGGGCGTGGGTACGGTCGCGGGTGCCGGCGCCGGGCCGGCGGAGGCGGCGTGCCGGCTGGCGCTGTCGCTCGGGCTCGACGTGTCGTCGTCGGTCGACGCGCGCGAGTACCGGTTGCAGACCGAGGGGCTGGCGGCGGCGCTCGTCGCCCCCGAGGTGGCGGAGGCGTTCCTCGCGACGCCGTCGGCGCCGGTCATGCTCCACGTCTACGAGTGGAGCGGCTGGCAGCAGCAGACCGTGCGGCTGCCGTGGACGACGATCGCGAGCGCCGCCGACCTCGCGCGCATCGCCGCCGGGCTCCGCGGCCAGAAGCGGAGCTTCGAGCAGTTCCCGACGGCGCTCGGCTACGCGCTGCGCTTCGGCGGCGAGGCGCTGGCGGTGCCCGACTGCGACAAGCGCACGCTCGACCTCGCCGGCGACGGCACCAACAACGACGGGGTGTCGCCCGAGGTGGCGCGGCGCGGGCTGCCGGTGCCGGGGATCACCGTCAACGGCCTCGTCATCGGCGCCAACGTCGAGACCCTCGGGCGCTACTACCAGCAGTTCGTCATCCAGGGGCCGGGGGCCTTCGTCGAGGTCGCCGCCGACTACGAGGACTTCGAGCGGGCGATGCGGCGCAAGCTGCTGCGCGAGCTCGGGGTGATCGAGATGAGCGGGCGGGACGACGGGGCGCCGGTGCGGCGGGAGTGAGGGCGGGAAAGGCTCTGTCCTTCGCCGGGGTGCGGACGTATAACGGCGGCCCTCGTCACCTCCCCGAGCCCGCGCCCATGTCCGACGAAGAGTTCTACCGCATCAAGCGCCTGCCGCCCTACGTCTTCGCCGAGGTCAACCGGCTCAAGGCGAAGCTCCGCGCCGAGGGGATGGACATCATCGACTTCGGCATGGGCAACCCCGACATGGACACGCC
>CAZEGY010000615.1:0-1568 GCA_964511815.1 uncultured Rhodovulum sp. | reverse complement strand
CTCGTCGTCTTCCAGCGCCTCGCCGCCAACGTCGGGATCTTCACCCTGATGGCGATCCCCTTCTTCATCTTCGCCGGCGACCTCATGGTCAGGGGCGGCATCGCCAGCCGCATCGTCGCTTTCGCCGGCTCGCTGATCGGCCACGTCCGCGGCGGCCTCGGCCAGGTCAACATCGCCGCCTCGACCCTCTTCGGCGGCATCTCGGGCTCGGCCGTGGCGGAAGCCGCCGCCGTCGGCGGCATCATGATCCCGCAGATGAAGGCTAGAGGCTACGGCGCTGATTACGCAGTGAACGTCACCTCGATGGCGGCCCTCATCGCCCTCCTGCTGCCGCCCTCCCACAACATGATCATCTACTCGATCTCCGGCGGCGGCAAGATCTCGATCGCCGACCTCTTCACCGCCGGCATCATCCCCGGTCTCCTCCTCGCCCTCGCCCTCTCGATCACCGCCTGGATCGTCGCCGTCCGCCGCGGCTACCCGACCGAGGCCTTCCCGGGCTTCCGCCGCGCCCTCGAGCTCTTCCTGATCTCGGTGCCCGGGCTCCTGCTCATCGCCATCATCTTCGGCGGCGTGCGCTCGGGCATCTTCACCGCCACCGAGAGCTCCTGCGTCGCCGTCCTCTACGCCCTCCTCGTCACCCTCTTCGTCTACCGGACGCTGAGCTGGTCGGAATTCGTCCACGCCACCATGCAGGCGGTCCGCACCACCTCGATGGTGCTGCTCATCATCGGCATGGCCGGCGCCTTCGGCTGGCTGATGGCCTACCTCAAGGTGGCGCAGATGACCGTCGCGATGATGGGCGCGATCAGCGAGGATCCCCTGATGATCCTCCTGATGATCAACGTCATCCTCCTCGTCCTCGGCACCTTCATGGACATGGGGCCGCTGATCATCATCACCACCCCGATCTTCCTGCCCGTCGTCCAGAGCTTCGGCATCGACCCGGTCCACTTCGGCGTCATCATGATCCTGAACCTCGGCATCGGCCTCAACACGCCCCCCCTCGGCCCGGTGCAGTTCGTCGCCGCCGCCGTCGGCAGGATCACCATCTGGGAGGCGATGCGCTCGATCTGGCCGTTCTACGGCGCCGGCATCGTCGTCCTCCTCCTCGTCACCTACGTTCCGGCGCTCTCGCTCTGGCTCCCGTCGCTCTTCCACTGAGGATCGCGCCCCATGCCCCTCCCGACCTTCCCGGCCGTCGACGCCGGCAACAACGTCCGCCGCCGCGTGCTCGCCGAGGCCCCCGAGCTCATGCTCGTCGAGTTCGCCTTCGCCGCCGACGGCGTCGGCGCGCCCCACAGCCACCCGCACGTCCAGTCGACCTTCGTGAAGTCCGGCCGCTTCGCCTTCACCGTCGGGGACGAGACCTTCGAGGTCGGCCCCGGCGACGCCTTCGTCATCCCCGCGAACGCCGTCCACGGCTGCCGCGCCCTCGGCGAGCCCGGCGTCCTCATCGACACCTTCACCCCCCGCCGGGACGACTTCCTCTGAGGGGCCCCGGGACGACCGCCCGCAGACCCGTGCGGCCGCAGGTTTCCAGAGGGTCAAGCCACACGACGCTCGGG
>CAZEGY010000614.1:0-1571 GCA_964511815.1 uncultured Rhodovulum sp. | reverse complement strand
TGTTGTTCAGCGTGGAATAAGGACCCCGCTTCCGGGGTGATCGGCTTCCAAGAGGGACCCCCTTGGCGCGTGGGTCCACAGTGCTCCCGAGGGATGATCGGGAGCCGAGATTGGGATGCTGGTTGTGGAGACGATCGCCAAGATCCGGCGCGCGTATTTCGTCCAGAAGAAGGCGATCAAGGAGATCTGCCGGGAGCTGAAGGTTTCGCGGAAGGTCGTGCGCAAGGTCGTGCGCAGCGGCGCGACGGAGTTCGTCTACGAGCGGAAGGTCCAGCCTCAGCCGAGGATCGGGCCGTGGCGGGAGGAGCTCGACCGGCTGCTGGCGGTGAACGCGGGCCGGGCGAGCCGGGAGCGGCTGACGCTGATCCGCGTCTTCGAGGAGCTGCGCGGGCTCGGCTACGCGGGGGGCTACGACGCGGTGCGGCGGTACGCGGCCGGCTGGCAGCGGGAGCGGGCCGCGGCGACGGCGGCGGCGTTCGTGCCGCTGAGCTTTGCGCCGGGCGAGGCCTACCAGTTCGACTGGAGCCACGAGGTGGTGCTGATCGCCGGGGTCACGGTGACGGTGAAGGTGGCGCAGGTCCGGCTCTGCCACAGCCGGATGCTGTTCGTGCGGGCCTATCCGCGCGAGAGCCAGGAGATGGTGTTCGACGCCCATGACCGCGCCTTCGCCTTCTTCCGGGGCGCCTGCACGCGGGGCATCTACGACAACATGAAGACGGCGGTGGACGCGATCCTCGTCGGCAAGGCGCGGGACTACAACCGGCGCTTCCAGCAGATGTGCGGGCACTACCTGGTCGAGCCGGTGGCGTGCACCCCGGCGTCGGGCTGGGAGAAGGGCCAGGTCGAGAACCAGGTCGGCACGGTGCGGCAGCGGTTCTTCTCGCCGCGGGTGCGGGTCCGGAGCTACGAGGAGCTGAACGCCTGGCTCGTCGACCGCTGCATTGCCTGGGCGAAGGCGCAGCCGCATCCGGAGGTGCGCGACCGGACGATCTGGGAGATGTTCGAGGCGGAGCGGCCGAGCCTGGTGCCGTACGCCGGGCCGTTCGACGGCTTCCGCGCGACGCCGGTCTCGCCGTCGAAGACCTGCCTCGTGCGCTTCGACAACAACAAGTACTCGGTGATGGCGAGCGCGGTCGGCCGGCCGGTCGAGGTGCGCGCCTACGCCGATCGGATCGAGCTGCGGCAGGACGGGCGGATCGTCGGGCAGCATCGCCGCGTCTTCGGTCGCGGGCAGACCGTCTACGATCCCTGGCACTATGTCCCGGTGCTGGCGCGCAAACCCGGCGCGCTCCGCAACGGCGCGCCTTTCCAGGACTGGGTGCTGCCGGGCGCGCTGGAGCGGGTGCGCCGCAAGCTGAAGGCTGCACCCGACGGCGACCGGCAGATGGTCGAGGTCCTCGGCGCGGTGCTGACCGACGGCCTGCCGGCGGTGGAGGCGGCCTGCGCCGAGGCGCTGCGGGACGGCGTCCATTCAGCCGACGTCATCCTGAACATCCTCTCCCGTCGGCGCGATCCCGGCCCGCCGGCAACGATCATGACCCCCGAGGCGCTGCGGCTGCGGCACGAGCCCG
>CAZEGY010000613.1:0-1573 GCA_964511815.1 uncultured Rhodovulum sp. | reverse complement strand
CGAAGGCGTCGGGCTCGGAGGCCTTGCGGCGGTCGACGTAGGACTGGAGGGCCTCGGCGATGCCGGGGTCGAGGGGCGGGGCGACGTAGTCGGCGAGCATCTGGCGGACCCGGGCGTTGGCCAGCGTGGCGGAGTCGGGGGCGCCGGCCTCGGACCAGGTCTCGAAGGGGCGGTAGTCGAGGACCGAGGTGCGCCAGAAGGCGTCCTTGAAGTTGGCTTGCGTGTGGGCGCAGCCGAGGTAGTGGCCGCCGGGGCCGACCTCGCGGATGGCGCCCATCGCCTGGCCGTTCTCGCTGAGGTCGATGCCCTCGGCGAGGGAATGGAGGACGCCGAGCTGGTCGGCGTCGAGGACGAACTTCTCGTAGGAGGAGACGAGGCCGCCCTCGAGCCAGCCGGCGGCGTGGAGCATGAAGTTGACGCCGCCGAGGAGCGCGGCCTGCAGGGTGTTGGCGCTCTCGTAGGCGGCCTGGGCGTCGGGGAGCTTGGAGCCGCAGAGGGCGCCGCCGGAGCGGAAGGGGAGGTTGAGGCGGCGGGCGAGCTGGCCGGCGCCCCAGAGGATCTTGGAGGCCTCGGGGGTGCCGAAGGTCGGGGCGCCGGAGTTCATGTCGATCGAGGTGACGAAGGCGCCGAAGATCGCCGGGGCGCCGGGGTTGACGAGCTGGGTGTAGGCGATGCCGGTCATTGCCTCGGCGAGGACCTGGGTCAGGGTGCCGGCGACGGAGACCGGCGCCATCGCGCCGCCGACGATGAAGGGCGAGACGATCGTCGCCTGGCCGGCGCGGGCGTAGACCTCGAGCGCGCCCATCATGGTGGCGTCGAAGACCAGCGGCGAGTTGATGTTGATGAGGCTCGTCATGAAGCACTCGGGGCCGACGCGGTCGCCGAAGAGGAGGCGGCACATCTCGACGGAGTCCTCGGCGCGCTTCGGCTCGGTGACCGAGCCCATGAAGGGCTTGTCGGAGAGGGTCATGTGGGCGAGCACCATGTCGAGGTGACGCTTGTTGACCGCGATGTCGGTCGGCTCGCAGACCGTGCCGCCTGAGTGGTGCAGCCACTTCGATTCGTAGGCGAGCTTCACGAAGTTCCGGAAGTCGGCGATCGTGGCGTAGCGGCGGCCGCCCTCGAGGTCGCGGACGAAGGGGGGGCCGTAGACCGGGGCGAGGACGAGGTTCCGGCCGCCGATCGTCACGTCGCGCTCGGGGTTGCGGGCGTGCTGGACGAACTCACGCGGGGCGGTGGCGCAGAGCTTGCGGGCGAGGCCCCGGGGCATGTGGACGCGGTCGCCGCGGACGTCGGCGCCGGCGTCCTTCCAGAGCGCGAGCGCCGGCTCGTTCTCGGGGAAGCGGACGCCGATCTCCTCGAGGACGGTGTCGGCGTTGCGCTCGATGAGGGCGAGGCCCTCCTCGTCGAGGATCTCGTAGGTCGGGATGCGCCGGCGGATGAAGGGCGCGGCCTCGACGCGGTGCGCCGTGCGCTCCGCCCGCCGCGCCGCGCCGCCGCCGGAGCGGCCGCGCCGGCCTCCGGCCGGTGCCTCTGCGGTCTCGCTCATGCCCCGGGCCTCCCCTTCGCCAGA
>CAZEGY010000612.1:0-1573 GCA_964511815.1 uncultured Rhodovulum sp. | reverse complement strand
ACGCCGACGTTCTGGAACAGCGACGACAGCGACCACATGATCCACCCGGTCATCGCGTTCAGCCGCAGCGTCAGCGCCGAGGCGGCGGCGATGGCGCCGATCGTCGCCGCGCCCTGCGTCCAGAGGACGATCGCGGTGCCGATGACGGCGACGATCAGGAAGCCGTTGATCAGCGTCAGCCCGAGGTCCATCAGCGTGATGATCCGCATCTGCGCCATGAAGGTCTTGCGGGCGTGCTCGATCGCCTCGCCGGCATAGGTCTCCTCGGTGCGGGTGTGGGCGAAGAGCTTCACCGACTGGATGTTGGTGTAGCTGTCGACCATCCGCCCGGTGATCGCCGAGCGCGCGTCCGAGAACGCCTTCGACGCCCGCCCGACCCGCGGCACCGTCCACGCGACGAGCCCGACGTAGAAGCCGAACCAGACGAGGAGCGGCAGCCCGAGCCGCCAGTCGGTGTCCGAGAGCAGCCAGAGCGCGCCGACGAGATAGACCGCCGCGTAGACGAGCGCGTCGAAGGTCTGGAACGTCACCTCGCCGACCGCGGGTGCGGTCTGCATCAGGCGGTTGGCGATGCGCCCGGCGAAGTCGTTCTGGAACCAGCCGACCGACTGGCGGAGCACGTGCCGGTGCGAGCGCCAGCGGACGATCGTCCCGACGTTCGGCATCAGCGACTGGTTGAGGAGCGCGGCACTCGCGCCGTAGATCAGCGGCCGGGCGAAGAGGATGAAGAGCCCGACGAGGGCGAGCTCGAGCCCGTGGCGCACCCAGACCTCGGCCGGCGGCGTCGTCCCGAGCGCGTCGACGAGCCGTCCGGCGTACCAGATCAGCCAGACCTCGAGCAGCGCCACGGCGAGCACGGAGAGCAGCGTCCACCCCATCACCCGCCGGGCGGGCCGCAGGTACTCGCGCAGGAACGGCCACAGCCGCGCCGGCGGCGTGTCGCGCTCGGAATAGGCGACATAGGGGTCGACGAGCGACTCGAAGTAGCGAAGCATGGGAAAGAACCTGGAAGGCAGGAGGAACAGGGCGGGCCGGGCGGCCCTCAGTCCGGGGCCGACGTTACGATCGGGCGGTGATCCGGACTCTCTCCATGCGGCAGGCTCCTCGTTCGGGGTCCGCGGTGCATACAGGATTCCGCGGCGGATGTCACCCCCTGCCCGGTAATCGCTTGGTAACCACCCCGGCCCTAGAGCGGAGGGAACGTCGGCCCCGAGGAGAACCCCGCGATGACGCCCCGGCCCGTGCTCTCGGCCGCGCTGCGCCCCGTCCCGCGGCTCGGCACCGTGCTCGTGCTCCTCTTCGCGCTCGCGGCACCGGCCGGCGCCGAGGACCCGTCGGACCTCTGCGAGCGGGCGATCGTCAACGGCGCGCGCCGCGGCGGCGTGCCGGTCGAGGTGCTCCACGCCGTCGCCCTCAACGAGACCGGGCGCAAGGATGCGGGCAAGCTCCGCGCCTGGCCCTGGGCGATCAACCGCGAGGGCAAGGGCTACTGGTTCCGGAGCCGGGAGGAGGCCCTCGCCTTCGCCAGGGAGAGCCTCGCCGCGGGGCGGACGAGCTTCGACGTCGGCTGCGT
>CAZEGY010000611.1:0-1577 GCA_964511815.1 uncultured Rhodovulum sp. | reverse complement strand
GCCTGGGCGTCCTGGATCGCGGCGACGATCAGGTCCTCGACCACCTCGCGCTCCTCGGGCACGAACAGCGACGGGTCGATGGCGAGGGCGCGCACCCGGCCCTTCGCGGTCGCCGTCACCCGGACGAGCCCGGCGCCGGCCTCGCCCGTCACCTCGATCCCGTCGAGGCGCTCCTGGGCGTCGGACATGCGGCTCTGCATCTCCTGCGCCTGCTTCATGAGCTTGGCCATGTCGCCAAACTGTCCCAGACCCTTGAGCATCAGCTCTCCTCCTCGAAGGGATCCAGCGGATCCCAGTCGTCCGACATCTCGTCCTCGTCCGGCGGCGGCGCAACCCCGGCGTCGGGCGCCTCGGGCGGGCGCACCGCCCGGATCTCCGCGCCCGGGAAGGCCGCGAGCACCGCCTGCACCATCGGGTGCGCCGCCGAGCGGGCGTGGAGATCGCCCCGCGCGATCTCGCGCACCTCGGCGATCGTCTGCGCGCCGCCCGAGCCGACGACGGCGACCCCCCAGCGCACCCCCGTCCAGAGCTGGAGCCGCTGGGCGAGCCGCGCCGCGAGATCGGGCGCCGCGTCGCCGGCGGGCTCGAACTCGATCCGTCCCGGCGCGTAGCGCGCGAGCCGGACCCCGGTCTCGATCTCGACGAGGAGGCTCACGTCGCGGCGGGCGCGCACCAGCGCGACCACGTCCTCGAAGGCGGCGTAGCGGGCGAGCGCGTCGGCCTGCGCCGCCGGCGCCACCACCTGCATCGCCGCCTGCATCGCCGCCTGCACCGGCTGCCGCGCCGGCCGGGAGGCGGGCTCCGGCGCTGCGGCGAGCCGCGCTGTGGCCGCCGCGCCCTGCCCCGCCCGGGCGCCGCCGCCCCCGCTCCCGCCACCGCCCCCGCCGCCCGCCGGCGGCGGGGCGACCGGCGCTTCGCCGAGCCGCCGCACGAGCTCCTCGGGGCTCGGCAGCTCGGCGACGTGGGTGAGGCGGATGATCGCCATCTCCGCCGCCATCATCGCGTTCGGGGCGGTCGCCGCCTCGTCGAGGGCCTTGAGCAGCATCTGCCACATCCGCGACAAGGGCCGCATCCCGAGCCGGGCGGCAAAGTCGAGCCCCCGCGCCCGCTCGTCCGGCCCGACCGTCGGGTCCTCCGCCGCCTCGGGCGCGAGCTTCACCATCGACACCCAGTGGGTCACCTCGGCGAGGTCGCGGAGCACCGCCAGCGGGTCCGCCCCGGCGGCGTACTGCGCGGCGAGCTCGGCGAGGGCGCCCTGCGCGTTCCCCGCCATCACCGCCTCGAAGAGGTCGAGCACCCGCCCGCGGTCGGCGAGCCCGAGCATCGCCCGCACCTCGGCCGCGCTCGTCTCCCCCGCCCCGTGGGCGATCGCCTGGTCGAGGAGCGACAGCGCGTCGCGCATCGACCCCTCGGAGGCGCGCACGATGAGCGCGAGCGCGTCGGGTGCGACGCTCACCCCCTCGCGCCCGAGGATGTCGCCGAGGTAGGCGAGCATCGCCTCGGGCTCGATCCGCCGCAGGTCGAAGCGCTGGCAGCGCGAGAGCACCGTCACCGGCACCTTGCGGATCTCGGTGGTC
>CAZEGY010000610.1:0-1581 GCA_964511815.1 uncultured Rhodovulum sp. | reverse complement strand
GGCACGGCGTCGGCCGGCTCGACCTCGTCGAGAACCGCTTCGTCGGCATGAAGTCCCGCGGCATCTACGAGACCCCGGGCGGCACCGTGCTTCTCGCCGCCCACCGCGGCATCGAGTCGATCACCCTCGACCGCGGGGCGGCGCACCTCAAGGACGAGCTGATGCCGAAGTACGCCGAGCTCGTCTACAACGGCTTCTGGTTCTCGCCCGAGCGCGAGATGCTCCAGGCGCTGATCGACAAGAGCCAGGAGCACGTCGAGGGCACGGTGCGGGTGAAGCTCTACAAGGGCTCGGCCACCGTCGTCGGGCGCTCGTCGCCGCAGTCGCTCTATTCGGAGAGCCACGTCACCTTCGAGGACGACGCCGGCGCCTACGACCAGAAGGACGCGGCCGGCTTCATCAAGATCAACGCCCTGCGCCTTCGGCTCCTCGCCACCCGCGACCGCCGCGCCGGCAGCCGTTAACGCTGGGCGCCGACTGCGGGCGCGTTCGCGCGCCCGTCCTGCTACGCTCCTCCCGGTGGGATCGGCAGGGGGGGTCGGATGCTTCGCCGGATCGGATGGGGGTGCCTCGCGGTGGCGCTCCTCGGCCTCGTCGCGTCGGAGGGACGCGCCGGGACCGTCGTCTCGGGCAGGTCGGCCCAGGCGCTGCGCTGTGCGGCCTACATCGGGATGGCGGCGCGGATCGGCTACGACGAGGGCTACCTGAGCGAGCGCGACGCCGAGGCGATGACGTGGTGGTCGGTCGCGGTCCTCGACCGCTGGGTGCCGCTGCCGACCGGGGAGCGCCTCGCCGCCTACCGCGCCACCCTCGGCGAGCTCGGCGGCCGGGCGCGCACCTATCGCCTGATCGCGCGCCACGCCGACTGGTGCGTGCGGGAGTTCACCCCCACGCTCTGACCGGGTCCCGGGGTCGCCGCTCCGCGCCGTCGAGGAGCTAGAGGTAGACGGCGTTGCGGACGAGGATGGTCTGGAGCGCGTAGAGGATGACGATGAGCACGAGCGGCGACAGGTCGAGCCCGCCCATGCTCGGCAGCACCCGCCGGATCGGCCCGTAGATCGGCTCGAGCAGCCGCTCGAGGCCGTTCCAGATCTGCCAGACCAGCGGCTGGTGGCGGTTGAGGACGTTGAAGCCGATCAGCCAGCTCATGATCACGTGGGCGATCACGATGAACCAGACGATGTTGATGACGAAGAGCAGAATCTGGACGAGGGAACCCATCGGCTCTCCTGAAGCGTTCGAAGGACGACACCGGGCTACCTAATCGGCCCGCGCTGCCGCCGCAAGCCCGGGAAACGCCCAGAGGCCGCCGCGAAAGGGGCCTGACGGGTCCGCGGGCCATGCCGTCTCGCGCGCGAGACGAGGGTCAGGCCATTGATATCGCTTAACTTGTCCTCGCGCGTTAACCCTCTGGAAAGGTGCGAAACGGCCGCTCGGCCGGGCGGCCTCGGCGTTCGTCCCCGTGGCGGAGTGTGGGGATCTCCCGGATTTCGACCGTCGGCGAAATCCGGTCGCGGCCGCCCCCCGCGGGCGGACGCGAAACGCGTCCGCGGGGCGCGGCCACGCCCGGATTCGTAGCGA
>CAZEGY010000609.1:0-1584 GCA_964511815.1 uncultured Rhodovulum sp. | reverse complement strand
TCGGGAACCAGCGACGCGGGCAGGTTAACGGAAACGGCGCGCGCGGCAAGCCCCTTCTCGGCGCGGGAACGGCCCGGGAGGCGGCGTCGGTGTCCGTTGACCCCTCGCGCGGGCCGCCGTAGAGATCGGGGGCGACGGTCATCCCCGCGAGGGGAGAGGGAATGCGGTGCGCCCCGTCGGGGCAAGTCCGCAGCTGTACCCGCAACTGTAGGCGGTAGCGCCGGCCAGCGGCCACTGGGGTTTCCCCGGGAAGGCGGCCGGGCGCGACGATCCGCGAGCCAGGAGACCTGCCGTCGCGCGAAATTCCGTCCGCCCGGCGGGTCTACCTGGGCAAGGAGTGCTGACGCGTGGCAGATCCCGATCCGTTCCCGACGGAGTCGTCCGTTGCCGAGGGCGACGCGGCGCCGTGCCGGCCGGTCCCGTGCGAGGTGACGATCCTCGTCTGCTCGTCGTGCCGACGGCCGGGCGACGGGCCGGAGACGCCGCGGCCGGGCAGCCGCCTCGCCGACGCCCTCGGCACGGCGGCAGGCGGCGGGGCCGGGGCCGGAGTCCGAGTCGCGGTCACGGTGCGGCGGATCGCCTGCCTCGGCAACTGCGCCCGCGGGCTCTCGGCCGCGGTCTATCGCGACGGGTGCTGGACCTACGTCTTCGGCGGGCTCGACGAGACCTCGGGCGGCGACCTCCTCGCAGGCGCCCGGCTCTTCGCCGCCGCGACCGACGGCTTCATGCCGTGGCGCGGGCGGCCCGAGGCGCTGAAGCGCGGGCTCGTCGCGCGCGTCCCTCCCCTCGACCTCCTGAAGGATCTGCCATGACCGATCTCGCCTCCGCTTCCGCGTCGGATGGCGGCCCCGCCCTTTCGGGGCGCGTCCCCTGCACCGTCGTCACCGGTTTTCTCGGGGCGGGGAAGACGACGCTGATCCGCCACCTGCTCGAGAACGCCGGCGGGCTGCGGCTCGCCGTCCTCGTCAACGAGTTCGGCGACGTCGGCATCGACGGCGAGGTGCTCAAGGGCTGCGGCATCGCGAGCTGCCCCGAGGAGAACATCGTCGAGCTCGCCAACGGCTGCATCTGCTGCACCGTCGCCGACGACTTCGTCCCGGCGCTCGACCTGATCCTCGCGCGGGGCGACGTCGACCACATCCTGATCGAGACGAGCGGGCTGGCGCTGCCGAAGCCGCTGGTGCAGGCGTTCCAGTGGCCGGGGGTGAAGAGCCGGGTGACCGTCGACAGCATCGTCGCGGTCGTCGACGGGCCGGCGCTCGCCGAGGGACGGGTCGCGCAGGACCTCGCGGCGCTCGCCGCGCAGCGGGCGGGGGATGCCTCGCTCGACCACGACGATCCCGTCGAGGAGGTGTTCGGCGACCAGGTCGCCTGCGCCGATCTCGTCGTGCTCGCGAAGGCCGACCTCCTCGACGCCGCGGCGCGCGCCGCCGCCGAGGCGCGGGTGACGCGCCATCTCGGGCGGGCGGTGAAGATCGTGGCGGGCGCGCACGGCCGGGTCGATCCCGCGGTGCTGCTCGGCCAGGGGCTGGCGGTCGAGGACGCGATCGACGGGCGGCGGACGGCGCACGACGACGAGCCCGA
>CAZEGY010000608.1:0-1597 GCA_964511815.1 uncultured Rhodovulum sp. | reverse complement strand
TGATGGCCGACCGCGCCTACGAGCGCCTCGTCGCGGTCCTCCGCGACGGGACGCTGGCGTCGGGCCAGTTCGTCTCGATGCCGGGCCTCGTCGACATCCTCGACCTGCCGATCGCCGCGACCCGCGAGGCGGTGAAGCGGGCGACGGTCGGCGGCCTCGTCGAGGTGCTGCCGAAGCGCGGCGTCCTCGTCATGGAGGCGTCGCCCGCCGTCACCCGGGATTGCATGGACCTGCGGGCGATCCTCGACGAGGAGGGCGCTCGCCGCATCGTCGCCAACGGCGCCGAGCTGCGCCTCGCCGAGCTCCGCGCAAGCCACGAGGCCCTCGTCGCCGCGGCGGAGCGCGAGATGACGCCCGATCTGCCGCGGCGGGCGGTGCGCGTCGACCTCTCGCTCCACGACGCCCTCGCCACCGGCCTCGCCAACGGCTACGCCGCCGAGGCCTACCAGGCGAACCGCGACCGCATCGCGGTGATCCAGAACACCCGGCCCTTCCTCCCCGACCGCATCGTGCCGGCGATGCGCGAGCATCTCGCCATCATCGACGCGCTCGAGCGCCGCGACGCCGACGCCGCGGTCGAGGCGATCGCGCTCCACTACCGCCAGACCCTGCGCTGGTGGGGAATTCTCGTGTGAGGCCGCCCGCCTCCCGACCCTACCGGGTCGGGACCGGGTGCTCGCCGCGGTAGTCGTAGAAGCCGCGGTTGGTCTTGCGGCCGAGCCAGCCGGCCTCGACGTACTTCACCAGCAGCGGGCACGGCCGGTACTTGGTGTCGGCGAGCCCGTCGTGGAGGACGTTCATGATCGCGAGGCAGGTGTCGAGCCCGATGAAGTCGGCGAGCTCGAGCGGCCCCATCGGATGGTTGGCGCCGAGCTTCATCGAGGTGTCGATCGAGATCACCGTCCCGACACCCTCGTAGAGGGTGTAGACCGCCTCGTTGATCATCGGGATCAGCACGCGGTTGACGATGAAGGCCGGGAAGTCCTCGGCCGACGAGGCGGTCTTGCCGATCTTCTCGCAGACCGCGAGCATCGTCCTGTAGGTCGGCTCGTCGGTGGCGATGCCGCGGATGAGCTCGACGAGCTGCATCACCGGCACCGGGTTCATGAAGTGGAAGCCCATGAACTTCTCGGGCCGGTCGGTGCCGCTGGCGAGCCGGGTGATCGAGATCGACGAGGTGTTGGAGGTCAGGATGGTGTCGGGCGCGAGGTGCGGCACCAGCGCCTTGAAGATCTGGTGCTTGAGCGGCTCGCGCTCGGTCGCCGCCTCGATGACGAGGTCGCTCTGGCCGAGGGTCGGGAGGTCGGGCTCGAGCACGATCCGCGCCAGCGCCGCGTCGCGCTCCCCGGCGCTGACCTTGCCGCGCGCCACCTGGCGGTCGATGTTGCCGCGGATGATCTCGTGCGCCTTGGCGAGCGCCTCCTCGGAGACGTCGTGCAGCGCCACGTCGAAGCCCGCGAGCGCGAAGACGTGCGCGATGCCGTTGCCCATCTGGCCGGCGCCGATCACGCCCACGCGCTTGATGTCCATGTGATCCCCGACGTGGAAGCCCTGTCGCGGCAACCATAGGGAGGCCCCCGGATCCGCGCAAGGGAGT
>CAZEGY010000607.1:0-1599 GCA_964511815.1 uncultured Rhodovulum sp. | reverse complement strand
TAGACCCGCAGAAGCTCGTCGGCGCTCGGGCGGCGGGAGACGTTCTTCTGACCGAGTCCTGGGTCCTTGACCCGCTTGTGGCGGCCGGCACGCAGGTCGAGCAGGCGACGGATGGCCGAGACCTTCTTGCCCTTGATCTTGCCGCTCTCGTAGGCCTCCATGAGGATGGTCTGAACTTCCTCCTCCTTGGCCATCGCGATCTCCGCCGCCATGGCAATCGGGATCAGCCCGGTTTCCGCCGCCGAAACCAGTCGCTCCTCGCCGCGCTCCAGCAGCACGAGGACATTGTGGACCCAGCCCCGCGACACGCCGATCTTCTCGGCGATCTCGGCATCGCTGTGGCCGCGCTGGGCGAGGTTGCCGATCTCTGCCATGAGATCGATTGGCCGGTGCGGGCGTCGGGCGATGTTCTCGACGAGGCTCATCAGCAGGCAGTCCCCCTCGGAAGCGTCCACGACGATCGCGGGAATTTCCTGCTGGCCGAGCAGTCGGAAGGCCTCGAGCCGACCTTCGCCGCAGACGAGATCATAACGCACGCGATCTCCGGACCGTCGCCGACTGACGGTGATGGGGCGCTTGAGTCCGACCGTGGCGATGTTGTCGACGATCTCGCGGTGCTGGCGCCGATTGCGGGCACGCGGGTTGAGCACCTGCACGGCATCGATCGGGATCATCTCGATCTGACTGGGATGCGATGGGACGGGCATCAGGCAGCCTCCCTCAGGCGGACGGGCGCCACGAGTTCATAGAGCACGTCAAGGGTCTCGAACCGGTAGGCATCGAGCGACAGCCCGTTCTCCTCGGCGAGGCGGATGCTGGCGCTGGCCAGGTCGATCCGGGGAAAGAGATAGTAGTCGAGCGGCCGACGGTTCGGCGTGTCCATGCGCACCGCGACGGTGATGTCCGGATCGAGCCCGGTGTCGAACCGCAGTCGCCAGCGCAGGGCGCCGGTCGGCGTCTCCTTGCAGGGAACTATCACGACGGAAAGTGCGATCTCGTCGTTGACCTCGATCAGATCGGTTTCGGGGTCGCGTCGCACTGTCGCGCCGACCTCCTCCAGGCCCGTGACGACCGCGTCGACCATTTCGGGATGCAGCTGCCGAAGCGACCGGTTGATCTCGATGTAGCGATAGTCCCGCCGCGGCAGGTAGCCGACGAGGCTGTAGGCGCGCAGCAGGCTGCCGAAACGGTGACGGTACGCGCTGCTCGACGGACCATCGGTCTCGTCGATGATCAAGCCGGAGAGGCGGCCCTGGGCCTCGAAGAGAGCGCGCAGCGCACTCAGCAAGTCTTCGTCAGTCAGTCGGCGCGCCCTCTCGGCGATGATGGCGCCGGCGGCGTCGAAGAGAGTACGGTCGATGATCCCTTCGAAAGCCCCTTCGGCGCGAACCCATTTCTCCGGGCCGTTTCGCTCGCGCTTCTGCTTCAGCTTGAACGACACCCGGTTCCAGACGTTGTCGCCGACGTACTTCGGGTTGATCAGCACCTCGTGGACCGTCCCGCGGGTCCAGGGCCTGCCCAGGTCGGTCGAGACGCCGCGAGCATTCAGGGTCTCGGCGATCTCGCCCTCGGATTTCGCGTCCTCGACGAAGGCGCGAT
>CAZEGY010000606.1:0-1610 GCA_964511815.1 uncultured Rhodovulum sp. | reverse complement strand
TCGACCGAGCGGAACAGCTCCTTGAAGCCCTGCATGTCCTTCTGCCGCAGCGCCGAGACGAAGCGGTACATGAACTGCTCGGCGGAGAGATAGACGATGCGGGCGTCGGGGTTCTGCTGGCGCACCTCCCAGGCGATCGCCTGCATCAGGTGGGTCTTGCCGAGGCCGACCCCGCCGTAGAGGAAGAGCGGGTTGAACGCGACCGGGCCGCCCTCGGCGACACCCTCGGCGACGCGGCGGGCGGCGGCGTGGGCGAGCTCGTTCGGCTTGCCGACGACGAAATTGTCGAAGGTGCAGCGCCCGTCGATCGGCGACACCGGCAGGTCGCCGTCTCCCGGCGGCGTCGCCGCCCCCGACGCCGTGGCCGGGGGCACCCCGCCCGTCCCGTCCCCGCCCGCGGCGGGGCGCGGCACCTCGATCGGTCGGGCGGCGGCCCGGACGACGCCGAATTCGAGGCGGCTGACCGCGAGCCCGTCCTTGCAGAGCAGCGCCCGGATGGTGTCGCCGTAGTTGCGCTGAACCCAGGTGCCGATGAAGCTCGTCGGAGCGTCGAGGTGCAGGACGCCGTGCTCGGCCCCGACGAAGACGAGAGGGTCGATCCAGTTCTGGAAGGCATCGCTGCCGAGCTGCGCGCGCAGGGCACCGCGCACGCGCGTCCATGCCTCGCCGGAGGTATCCATGTCACTGATCTTCATCTGGGGTTTCATCGCGGGCCCGTTGTCGGTCGGAGGGGGCAACTTCGGCGGGGTCACGCCCGTTTCGGAGATCCCGAAGCGGGCCGAAGACTGACGCCGGTGCCGTCCGCGTCACCGCACCGGCCTCGGTGCGGGCAGCGCGCCTCCGCCAATCCCGTCGATGAAACGAACCCGGTCCCGCGATGCCACGCATCGTTCCGCAAGCCAGCGCTCAATTGAAACTACCTTCCCGTCGCGATTGGTCTTCTTTTTTCGTCGAACGATTTACCGCGCGCTACTTCGAAAATCGCTAGACCATAACGTTACCGTTACAGTCTGCACTGCCCACTCGGGAGTGTACCGGCGTTTTACTCGGTGCGCCGCGGTTCAGGAATCGTCGCGTGACACCACCATAACCAACCCCCCCGAACGCGACAACCGGACCGAAGGCGGAACATGGCGGGCGCCCCGGGAACCGCGCGGCGATCCGCCAAACGCAAAGACGCGCCCGAGGGCGCGTCAGGGCAGGCGACGGCGGCGGCGGATCAGGCGTGGAGCGCCTGCACCCGACCCGCGAGGCGGGAGATCTTGCGGCTCGCGGTGTTCTTGTGAACGACGCCGCGGCTGACGTTCTTCATGATCTCGGGCTGGGCGAGGCGCAGCGCCTCGCTGGCGGCGGCGTGATCGCCCCCGGTGATCGCCTCCTCCACCCTGCGGATGAAGGTGCGCATCCGCGAGCGGCGCGCCTTGTTGATGTCGGCGCGACGAGCGGCCTGCAGCGCGCGCTTCTTGGATGACGGCGAATTGGCCATGTGTCGGGTCCGGTCTCACGTATACGGAATTTCAGGCGGCGCTTCTATCCGCGGGCGAGGAAGGTGTCAACCCACGGATCGCCGCCGGTTTCCGCGCCCTCAGCCGTCGAGGGGCCGCACCGCC
>CAZEGY010000605.1:0-1630 GCA_964511815.1 uncultured Rhodovulum sp. | reverse complement strand
TGAACGGTGCTATGTCTTGCGCTCTCCCGCCCGATATGGCTAAACGGCCCTGTGCGGCGGACGTCAGCGAGCGAAGGACGGGCTCCATGAACACGATGGAAATCACCAAGTTCGTCGGGGCCATCTGCGGCAGCCTGCTGATCTTCCTGTTGTTCCAGACCGCGGCGCACGCCGTCTTCAACACAGCGAGCGAGACCGTCGCCTTCGAGGTCGAGGGCGTGGACACCGGCGGCGCCGGGGGCGAGGACGCCCAGGCGGACGTCGACGTGGCGGCGCTGGTCGCGGCCGCCGACGTCGCCAAGGGCGAGACGGTCTTCAAGAAGTGCGCCGCCTGCCACAAGCTCGACGGCGCCAATGCCGTCGGCCCGCATCTCGACGGCGTCGTCGGCCGCGCGGTCGCCTCGGTCGAGGGCTTCAGCTATTCCGACGCGATGGTGGCGCACGGTGGCGAGTGGACGGCGGACGAGATCTTCGCGTTCCTCGCCAGTCCCAAGAAGGACATCCCCGGCACCAAGATGTCCTTCGCCGGACTGCCCAAGCCCGAGGACCGCGCCAACGTCATCGCCTACCTGGAGCAGCACGGCAGCTGACCGTCCGCGCGCAGCCGATCACGGCTGCCGGAGCGGGTCCAGATCGCGCTTTACCGCCCGCCGCTCTCGGGTAGAGTGGCGGCCCAGATTTGCAACTGAGACGGATCCCCTCCATGGCTGCAACCGCCCGGATTCCCGCGCCCGCCCAGGTTGCCGACCGGCTGAGCGCGGTCTGGCTCGCGGCCGGCATCCTCCTCCTCGCGGCGCTGACGCTCGCCGCAGAGACCGCGAGCGCCCAGGATCCGGTCGCCGCCGCCACCCCGGAGGAGACGCTCGTTACCAGCCACGGGCTGTCGATCTTCGGCGACCTGAAGTATCCGCCCGACTTCGCGCACCTCGACTACGTGAACCCCGACGCGCCGAAAGGCGGCGTCTACCGCACCTGGTCGCTCGGCAGCTACGACTCGCTCACCCCCTTCACCGAGAAGGGCAACGCCGCGGATGGCGCGTGGGGGGTCTTCGATAGCCTGATGGAAGGCACCCTCGACAGCCTCGACAACATGTACGGGGTGATCGCCGAGAGCGTCACCTACCCCGAGGACAAGAGCTGGGTGAGCTTCAGGATGCGCCCCGAGGCCCGCTTCTCCGACGGCAGCCCGCTGACCGCCGAGGACGTGCTCTTCACCTTCGACGCCATGGCCAACAAGGGCCAGCTCCGCTACCGCGCCTACTTCGGCGACATCGAGAAGGTCGAGGCGCTGGGGCCGCACGAGGTCAAGTTCACCTTCAAGGAGGGAGCCGCGGTCCGCGACCTTCTCCCGCTGGTCGCCGGCACCTCGATCTTCTCCAAGACCTACTTCGACAACCGCGACTTCTCGGCGAGCTCCATGGACCCGCCGCTCGGCTCCGGCCCATACCAGGTCGCCCGCGCCGACCCCGGCCGCACCGTGGTCTACCGGCGCGACCCCGACTACTGGGGCAGGGACCTGCCGATCAACGTCGGCCGCAACAACTTCGACGAGATCCGGATCGACTACTATTCCGACCAGGCCAGCGCCTTCGAGGCCTTCAAGGCCGGCGAGTACACCTTCCGCGGCGAG
>CAZEGY010000604.1:0-1637 GCA_964511815.1 uncultured Rhodovulum sp. | reverse complement strand
GCGCATTGCCGCGCCCGCCCGGTGGCGCTAGAACACGGACATGCTCCACGCCGACTTCGCCCACGTCGAGGCCTGGGTCTTCGATCTCGACAACACCCTCTATCCCGCCGACATCCGCCTCTTCGACCAGATCGAGCGGCGGATGACCGACTACGTCATGCGCACCCTCGCCGTCGACGAGCATGCGGCCGACCGCCTGCGCCGCCACTACTGGCAGACCCACGGCACCACCCTCGCCGGCCTGATGCGCGAGCACGGCATCGACCCCACCCCCTACCTCGCCGAGGTCCACGACATCGACCTCTCCGCCGTCCCCCCCCACGACGCGCTCCGCGCCGCGATCGCGCGGCTGCCGGGGCGCAAGATCGTCTACACCAACGGCTCGCGCGAGCACGCCCGCCGGGTGACCGCGGCGGTCGGCCTCGACGGCGCCTTCGACCGGCTCTACGGCTTCGAGGACGCGGCCTACGTGCCGAAGCCCGAGGCCACCGCCTTCGCCACCGTCTTCGGCCGCGACGGCCTCGATCCGGCCCGGGCCGCGATGTTCGAGGACGACCACCGCAACCTCGCCGTGCCGCACACCCTCGGGATGCGCACCGTCCTCGTCGGCCCGCGCTCGGCCGGCGCCGGCGAGGCGCGCCCGCACGTCCACCACGAGACCGACGATCTCGCCGCGTTCCTCGTGCGGATCGTCCCGTGAGCGCCCCCGGCCCCGAACGCGTCGACGTCCTCGTCGCCGGCGGCGGCGTCGCCGGGCTGACCGCGGCGGCGGCGTTCACGGCGGCGGGGTTCGCCACCCTCTGCGTCGACCCGGTGCCGCCGGTGACCGCCTCCGACCACGAGGGGACCGACCTCCGCAGCACCGCCTTCCTCCTCCCGGCCGTCACCGTCCTCGAACGCGCCGGCCTGTGGAGCGCGCTCGCGCCCGAGGCGGCGCCACTCCGCGTCATGCGCATCGTCGACGCCGGCGGCGCGGCCGGGCGGATGCGCGAGAGCGTCGACTTCCGCGCCGAGGAGGTCGGGGCGGACCTCTTCGGCTACAATCTCCCCAACTGGCTCCTCCGCCGCGAGATGGTCGCCCGCCTCGGGCCGGTGCTGCGGGCGCCGGCGGCGGTCGAGCGCCTGACCCCACGCTCCGCCGAGGCGGTGGTGGCGCTCGCCGGCGGCGCCCAGGTCCGGGCGCGCCTCGTCGTCGCCGCGGACGGCCGCGACAGCCACGTCCGCGAGGCGCTCGGCATCGCCGCCCGGCGCTGGGGCTACGGCCAGAAGGCCCTCGTCTTCAGTGTCGCCCACGCGCTCCCCCACGGCGACGCCTCGACCGAGATCCACCGTTCCGGCGGGCCGTTCACGCTGGTGCCCCTGCCCGACGGACCGGAGGGCCACCGCTCGGCGGTGGTGTGGATGGAGGAAGGCCCGACCGCGGCGGCGCTCGCCGCGATGGCGGTCCCCGAGTTCGACGCCGCCCTCGCCGAGCGCGCCTGCGGGATTCTCGGCGACATCCGCCTGATCGGGCGGCGCGGGCTCTGGCCGATCGTCGCGCAGGTCGCCGCCCGCCTCGACGGGCCGCGGACGGCGCTCGTCGCCGAGGCGGCCCACGTCGTGCCGCCGATCGGCGCGCAGGGGCTCAACATGAGCCT
>CAZEGY010000603.1:0-1648 GCA_964511815.1 uncultured Rhodovulum sp. | reverse complement strand
AGGTCGAGGTCGGCCATCGTCACCGGCAGGCCGAGGTCGACGAGGCTCGTCACCCCGTGGCCGCGGATGCCGCACGGGACGATGCCGTCGAAGTGCGAGAGGTCGGGCTCGACGTTGACGGCGATGCCGTGGAAGCTCACCCAGCGCCGCAGGCGCACGCCGATCGCGGCGATCTTGTCCTCGGCCGGGCTGCCGTCGGGCTGCGGCGGGCGGTCGGGGCGGACGACCCAGACCCCGACCCGGCCGGGACGGCGCTCGCCGCGGACGGCGAAGGCGGCGAGGGCGCGGATCACCCATTCCTCCAGGCTCCGGACGAAGCCGCGGACGTCGCGGCCGCGGCGGTTGAGGTCGAGCATCGCGTAGGCGACGCGCTGGCCGGGGCCGTGGTAGGTGTACTCGCCCCCGCGCCGGGTCGCGTAGACCGGGAAGCGATCGGGCGCGAGGAGGTCGGCGGGATCGGCCGAGGTGCCGGCGGTGTAGAGCGGCGGGTGCTCGAGCAGCCAGACGAGCTCGGGCGCGCGCCCGGCGACGATGGCGTCGACCCGCGCCTCCATCGCCGCGAGCGCGTCGGGATAGGCGACGGGCCGGTCGGCGATCCGCCACTCCACGCTGCGGCCGGCGCCCGGCCTTTCCAGATCGGGTAGGGACGCCTCAGTCATTCGATCCTCTTCGTCAATCGCAGGGAATCGGGTAAGCTCGACCAAAGACGACTTCGAGCAGTCCGTATTTTAGGCATTCGAGGGGGGATTGGCCATGACCGGCCGCAACGTCACTGCATCGATCATCGCACTCGTCCTCGCGACGGGCGCCGCGGACCGCGCCGCGGCCGGGGGCGGCGGCGAGGCCTTCGTCGGCGGGCTCCTCGGCGGCGCCATCGGCACCGCCATCGTCAACAGCCAGCAGCAGCGCCGCCCGGTGGTCGTCGAGCGCCGCTACGTCACCAAGCGCGCCCCGGCGCCGACGGTGAACACCTGGCAGCGCGAGCAGAACCGGCAGGTCCAGACCGCGCTCAACTACTTCGGCTTCCCCGCCGGGATCGCCGACGGCGTCCTCGGCGCCAACTCGCGCGCGGCGATCGGCCAGTACCAGGCGTTCGTCGGCTACCCGGCGACCGGCGTCCTCTCCGAGTACGAGCGCGGCTTCCTCGTCTCCTCCTACGAGCGCGCCCTCGTCGGCGGGCCGCAGGCGGCGCAGATCATGGCGTCGAGCGGACAGGGCACCCGCGGCCTCCTCACCGCCTGGCGCCAGGAGCAGCTCGGCTACCCGACCGCCGGCATGGGCGCGCCGATGGTCACCGCCGCCCCGGTCACCGTCGTGCCCCAGGCCGCGGCGCCCGCGCCGCCCCCGGCGCCGGAGCCGGCGGCGCCCGAGGTCGTCGCCGTCGCGGCGCCCGCCGAGGCGGCGCCCGTGCCCGTGCCCGAGCCCGTGCCCGAGCCCGTGCCCCAACCGGCGGCCGAGCCGGCCGGCGCGCTGCCGAGCTTCCTGCCCGGAGGCGCGGCGGCGGCGTCGATGGACAGCTACTGCAACCGCATCAACCTCGCGACCAGCGCCAACGGCGGCTTCGTCACCGTCGCGGCGATGAGCAACCCCGCCCAGGCGCTCGGCGAGCAGTTCTGCCTCGCGCGGACCTACGCGATCGAGCAGGGCG
>CAZEGY010000602.1:0-1700 GCA_964511815.1 uncultured Rhodovulum sp. | reverse complement strand
GCGCCCTCCATCTGGCTGCGGATGCGCTCGGGGTTGGCCGCGAAGCCGCAGTCGATGGCGATGTCGATCGTCGGCACGGTGATCGTGCCGTCCTCCAGCACCTTCACCCGCGCCGCCGCCGCGACGTAGGTGACGAAGCTCCGGTGGACCGCGAGCCCGATCCCCTCGCCGGCGGGAAGCTCGCTCCCCCAGCCGGCGGCGTCGGAGGCCACCATCAGCACGTTGGCGAGGCGGCCGGTGTCGAGCGGGTAGGACTCCGGGGTCTCGCCGTAGTTCCACGGGCCGCCCTCGATGCCCATCGCCGCCTGGTCGACCTGCCGCGCCGGGCCGATGAGCTCGAGCAGGAGCTCGCGGTGGTCGCGCCCGAGCTCCTCGGCGAGCTCGGCGACGAAGCTCTGCTGGGCGAAGGCCCGCGGGACGTTGTGCACCGAGCGCCACCAGCCGATGCGCGCGTGCGCCATCGCCTTGCCGTTCTCGCAGCGGATCGCGGGGACGGCGAAGGGGAGGTCGGTCTGCCCCATCCCGGTCTCCCACGCGCCGAGATAGCCCGCGTCCGGCGCGAAGGTCGACTCGATCGTCGGTGCGACGACGCGGTGCAGCCAGCCCGTCACCTTGCCGTCGGCGTCGACCGCCGCCTCGATGCGGTCGACCGAGCAGGAGTGGTAGAAGCCGTGGCGGAGGTCGTCCTCGCGGCTCCACTGCACCCGGACCGGGGCGCCGACCTCCTTCGAGATCAGCGCCGCCTCGATCACGTAGTCGCACTTGGACTTGCGCCCGAAGCCGCCGCCGAGGAGCGTCGGATGCACGGTCACCGCGCTCTCGGGCAGTCCGAGCGCCCCGGCGACGATCTGCCGCGTGCCGTAGGGGCTCTGCACCGGCGCCCAGATCTCGGCGGCCGTCGCGCTCACCTCGGCGAGCGCCGTCGGCGGCTCCATCGTCGCGTGCGCCATGTGCGCCTGGTAGTAGCTGCGGCTCACGGTCGTCGCCGCGGCGGCCTTCGCCGCCTCCCAGTCGCCCTGGTTGCGGGTGACGTTGCCCGGCGCTTCGGCGGTCGCCTCCATCTCGGCACGGAAGGCTTCGCTGTCGTAGGAGGCGTTCGGGCCGGCCTCCCACTCGATGTCGAGCAGGTTCACGGCCTCGAGCGCCGCCCAGGTGTCGCTGGCGACG
Organism: uncultured Rhodovulum sp.; assembly: GCA_964511815.1. Classification (GTDB taxonomy): domain Bacteria; phylum Pseudomonadota; class Alphaproteobacteria; order Rhodobacterales; family Rhodobacteraceae; genus Amaricoccus. The sequence continues at coordinate 533 of CAZEGY010000602.1, read as the reverse complement.
ACGGCGATGCCGCCGAGCGGGGCGAAGACCATCGGCGCCGGCGTGCCGGCGAGCTCCACCACCCGCTCGACGCCCGGCACCGCGAGCGCGGCGGTCGCGTCGTAGGACTTGACCGATCCGCCGACGACCGGCGGCCGCGCCACGGCGGCGAACTTCATCCCCGGGCGCGCCACGTCGGCGCCGTAGACGGCGGTGCCGACGGTGATGTCGCGGAGGTCGGCGATCGCGACGTTGCCCTTGCCGATGTAGCGGAAGTCGGCCGCGTCCTTGAAGACGAGCTCCTCGAAGGGTGGCACCTCGAGCGCCATCGCGGCGGCGGCGAGATCGCCGAAGCCGACCCGCTCGCCGGTCGGCGACACGACCTCGTGGACCGCGACGACGACGGCGTCGGGCTCGACCTGCCATTCGGCCGCCGCGGCGCGGGCGAGCATGGTGCGGACGGCGGCGCCCATCTGGCGCATGGCCTGGATGTGGTGGCGCATCGAGCGCGAGCCGTCGGTGTCCTGGTTGCCGTAGCGCGGCTCGTCGCCGGG
>CAZEGY010000601.1:0-1702 GCA_964511815.1 uncultured Rhodovulum sp. | reverse complement strand
CATATCGAGCGTCGCACCCGGGCGCGTCGCCGTACAGGCCGCTTCCCGGCACCTGGTTAATCCGGCCGTTGCCGGCCGCGCCGGCGCCGCGAACGGCGATCCGTCTTCGGACGGGGGGCCGGTACATGGAACGTGCATGGGATGTACATGGGATGTACATGCCGTTGCACCGGCCCTCAGCCCTCCTCGGGCGCCTCCCCGAGCACCGCGGCGAGCAGCCGTTCGAGGGTATCGTAGTCCTCGACGTCGAAGCCGCCGATCCCCTGCATCCAGATGCCGGCGGCGCGCATCCCGTCGGGCAGCAGCCGGCAGGTGACCACCCGCCCGGCGCGCTCCTGCCCGAGGAGGCCGGCGCGGGCGAGGACGCCGATGTGCTTCGAGATCGCCGCGAGCGACATCGCGTGCGGCTCGGCGAGCTCGCCCACCGTCCGGTCGCCGGCGGCGAGCGCCGACAGGATCGCCCGCCGCGTCGGATCGGCGAGCGCGGCGAAGATCTGGTCGAGGTCGGGCTCCATCGCCCGGTGGTGGGACGGAGGCGGCGGAAAGTCAACCGTTCGGTTGAGGGTTCCGGCCCGCCGACGACGCGCGCGGCGGCGGGGAAAAAGAATCCGCGCCGTTTCGGAAATATCCAAATATTCAACGGCTTGCCGGTGCCGGACCCCCATCGGTCGCCCTTGACACACGCCGTCGCGATCCGCTACCACCTCGGGCCAAGGTTGGCCGGGTGCGGGGGCGCCCGGACGCGCGGGGAGAGGCGGGAGCCGTTGGCCGACGAGCCCTTTTCCGAACGTCTGAAGCGCCTCGAGGAACGCATCGCCAAGGCGAAGTCGATCCGTGAGCCGCCGCGGTCCCACCGCGGCGAGTTCACGCAAGGGTCGCTCGCCTGGCGGATGGTGACCGAGCTCGTGGTCGGCATGTGCCTCGGCCTCGCGCTCGGCGCCGGGCTGGACGCGCTCCTCGGGACGCGCCCGGTGTTCCTCGTGGTCTTCGTGCTGCTCGGCTTCGCCGGCGGCGTGCGGACCATGCTCCGCACCGCCGAAGAGGTGAGGCGGGGCCGCGGCGAGGCCGCCCTGATGAAGAAACCCGGGCCGAAGGCTCCGGACGATGCGGACGAGGAGTGAGGCGATGGCGGAAGGCGGCAGCGGCCTGAACATCCACCCGATGGAGCAGTTCGAGGTCCATCCGCTGTTCGGCGATGGCCCGGTCCACTGGTACACGATCACCAACGCGACGGTGTGGATGCTGCTCTCGGTCGCCGCGGTCGCGCTCCTGATGATCTGGGGCGCGCGCGGCCGGGCGCTGGTGCCGACCCGGGCGCAGTCGATCGCGGAGTCGGTCTACGGCTTCGGCTACAAGATGGTCGAGGACGTCGCCGGCAAGGAGGGGACCAAGTACTTCCCCTACGTCATGACCGTCTTCCTCTTCATCCTCGCCGCCAACGTCCTCGCGCTCATCCCGGCGAGCTTCGCGCCGACCTCGCACATCGCGGTGACGGCGCTCCTCGCGCTCGCGGTGTTCATCAGCGTGACGGCGATCGGCTTCTACAAGCACGGCACCCACTTCCTGAAGCTGTTCTGGGTGGCCTCCGCCCCGACGGTCGCGCTCCGCATCGTCCTCGCGGTGATCGAGGTGATCTCCTACTTCGTCCGCCCGCTCAGCCACTCGGTGCGACTTGCCGGCAACATGATGGCCGGCCACGCGG
>CAZEGY010000600.1:0-1716 GCA_964511815.1 uncultured Rhodovulum sp. | reverse complement strand
CGGGGCTGGTGCTCATCGCCGGCCTCCGCCGGCGGGCGCGGCGCCGCGCCTGAGGCCGGCGAACCCGGGGGCGACGGCTCGCCCCCTGCCCGCGCGGGGTCGCGTTAACCTTCGAACCAGCGTCTCGATTCGTATTGCCGCTTTCCAGCCACTTTCCATACGCGTTCCAGCCCGCCCAAGTCGTTGTTAACGCGAGCGGAACTCGCCTCCGGACGCCGATGCCCGATTATCGGCCGCAGAGCACGCCGCACCCCGCCGGCGGCCCGCGCCCGATGCCATTGGGGAATTGTTTCCCCGCCCGTGTTCTCCTATCCCTCGGCCCGAGGAAACCGCTCCGGACGGCCGGAGCGCGGCATGAGGCAGGCGATGCAGCGAGACTTCCCCGGCACGCCCCTGGATCCCCGGCAGGCGGCGGATGCCTGAGACGGCCCCCCGGATCAGCGTCGTCATCCCGCACTACAACGACGAGGCGGCGCTCGAGGGCGACCTCGCGGCGCTCGACGCGCAGCGCGGCGACGGGGTGAGCTTCGAGGTCATCGTGGTCGACAACGGCTCGGCGCGGCTGCCCGCCGCGGTCTGCGCCGGCCACCCCGGAGTGCGGCTGCTCTCGGAGACCACCCCCGGCCCCGGTCCGGCGCGGAACCGCGGCGCCGGCGAAGCCAGGGGCGCGATCCTCGCCTTCGTCGACGCCGACTGCCGCCCCGACCCGGGCTGGATCCTGGCGATCGACCGCGCCTTCGCCGACCCCGCGACCCAGATCATCGGCGGCGACGTCCGCATCGCCTCCCTCGACCCCGACCGGATGACCGTGGTCGAGGCCTACGAGAGCGTCTTCAGCTACCGCATCCGCCTCTACATCGAGCGCGACCGCTACACCGGCACCGGCAACATGGCCCTGCGCCGCGAGATCTTCGCCCAGGTCGGCCCCTTCGCCGGCATCGGCGTCGCCGAGGACATGGACTGGGGCCGCCGCGCCACCGCCATGGGCTTCCGCCTGACCTACGTCCCGGAGATGCGGGTGCGGACCCCGGCGCGGCGCGACTTCGCCGAACTCGCCCGCAAGTGGGACCGCCACATCGCGCATTTCTACGCCGAGAACCGCACGCGTCCCGCGGCGCGGCTGCGCTGGCTCGCCCATACCGCGCTCGTCGCCGCCTCACCCCTGGGCGAGGTCGCACGCATCGCCCGCAGCGACCGGCTGGAGCGCCCCGCCGACCGCGGCCGGGCGCTCGCCGGCGTCACCCGGCTCCGGCTCTACCGGGCGGGACGGATGCTCCGTCTCGGCTTCGGCGCCGATCCCGCCCGCCTTGCCCACGGCTGGCGGGAGTCCTGACCCGTTCACGCATTCTTTGCTTCTGTCACGGATGCGGGGCTTGATAGTTTTGCGATCGGAGGAGCCGTGATGCACCCCACCCGTCTTCTGATCCCGCTTCTCCTCGGGGCGGCGCTCCTCGCCGGCTGCGACACCGCCGAGGAGCGCGCCGAGGCCCACCACCGACGGGCGACCGAGCTCCTCGCCGAAGGCAAGGTCGAGCAGGCGGTCGTCGAGTTCCGCAACGTCTTCAAGCTCGACGGCACCAACGCCGCAGCGCGGCTCGACTACGCCAACCTGATGGTTGCCCAGGGCAACCTCAAGGAGGCGATCGGCCAGTTCCTGCGGCTGGTCGAGCAGGACTGGGGCAACGTCGCCGGCCACAAGCGGCTGGCCGAGCTGGC
>CAZEGY010000599.1:0-1720 GCA_964511815.1 uncultured Rhodovulum sp. | reverse complement strand
GCTTCTCGATGAAGCGGCCGTCGCGGGGCGAGCGCGAGTCGGCGGCGACGATCGAATAGTGCGGACGCTTCTTGGACCCGCCGCGGGCGAGCCGGATCTTCATGGCCATCTGTCAGTCTCCTTGGGTGGTGTTCCCGAGGTGCCCCTCATGGTGGCGGATCACCTCGGAGATGATGAAGTTCAGGAACTTGCGCGCGAAGGCGGGATCGAGGTCCGCCTCCTCCGCGAGCCGTTCGAGGCGCGCGATCTGGACCGACTCGCGCGCGGGGTCGGAGGGGGGCAGGCCGTGCCGCGCCTTGAGGACGCCGACGGACTGGGTGTGCTTGAAGCGCTCGGCGAGCGTGAAGACGAGGATCGCGTCGAGCCGGTCGATCGACTCGCGGTGCCCGCGCAGCAGGTCGGCGGCGCGGCGGACGTCTTCTGACTGGATCACGGGCGGGCCTCCGGCTTCGGGTGGCGGTAGATGCGGGCGGGCTTGCCGTTCGGTGCGGTCGCGGTGCGGTCGAGGGTGGCGCCGAGGCGCTCGGCGAGGGCGATCGAGCGGGCGTTCTCCGGCGCGATGACGCTGTAGACCGCCGGCCAGCCGGCGATGTCGAAGGCGTAGCGGCGGGCGGCGACCGCCGCCTCGCGGGCGTAGCCCTTGCCCTCGGCGGCGGGGTCGACGATCCACCAGCCGACCTCGGGCGCCAGCCAGTCCTCGGGGTAGTAGAGCCCGACCATGCCGACGAGGCGCCCGGTCGCGCGCGCGTCGACGCTCCACATGCCGTAGCCGCGGAGCTGCCAGTGGCCGAGGAGGACGGCGAAGGTGCGCCAGGCGTCGGCCCGGCCGCGGCGGCCGCCGACATGGGCGGCGCGGTCGGAGTCGAGGAAGGCCGCGACCGGATCGAAGTCCGCCGCGACCGGCCCGCGCATCCTGAGCCGCTCGGTGTCGAGGACCGGGATCATTTCTTCTTGCCGAGCCCCGAGAGCCCCGGCGGCAGCGGCAGCCCCGGCGGCGTCGCGCCGCCCGGCAGGCCCGGCATCCCGCCCGGCATCGGCGGCAGCCCGCCCCCCATTCCCCCGGGGGGCATCGCGCCGCCCGGCATCCCGCCCTTGCCGAAGAGCGCGCCGAGACCGCCGCGCAACAGGCCCTTCTTGCCCATGCCGCCGAGCTTCTTCATCGCGTCCGCCATCTGGCGGTGCATCTTCAGGAGACGGTTCAGCTCCTGCACCTCGAGGCCGGCGCCCGCGGCGATGCGTCGCTTGCGGCTCGCCTGCAGGAGCTCGGGGTTGCGGCGCTCGCGCTTGGTCATCGAGTCGATGAGGGCGATCTGGCGGCGGAGCATGCGATCGTCGATGCCGGCCTCGTCCATCTGCTTCTGCATCTTGCCCATGCCGGGGAGCATGCCCATCACCCCGGACATGCCGCCCATCTTCTGCATCTGCTGGAGCTGCCCCTTGAGGTCGTTCATGTTGAACTGACCCTTCTGGAAGCGCTTCATCATCCGCTCGGCGGCCTCGACCTCGAGCATCTCCTGGGCCTTCTCGACGAGGGCGACGATGTCGCCCATGCCGAGGATGCGTCCGGCGATGCGATCGGGGTGGAACTCCTCGAGCGCGTCCATGCGCTCGCCGAGGCCGACGAACTTGATCGGCTTGCCGGTGACCGCGCGCATCGACAGCGCCGCGCCGCCGCGGCCGTCGCCGTCCATGCGGGTGAGGACGACGCCCGAGACGCCGA
>CAZEGY010000598.1:0-1727 GCA_964511815.1 uncultured Rhodovulum sp. | reverse complement strand
TAGCCGCGGCCGGTCGCGGTCTCGAACTCGATCCAGCCCTCGGTGACGTCGCCGCTGGCGCTCGGCGTCTCCGCCGGATCGAGGCGCAGGCTGCCGGGCTTCACCTTCGCGAGCTGGCTCTCGAGCATGGCGAGGATGGCGTCCGGCCCCTCCATCGTCCTGAGGTTCCAGGTGAGGGCGACGAGGTCGCGCCAGTAGCTGTCGGCCTGGAACAGCGCCGCCGCGGCCTTGGCGTCGCCGCGTGTCAGCGCGTCGTTCAGCCGCCCGAGAACGGCGTCGAGGGTGGCGGTCGGGGTTTCGTCGAGCATGGGCTTCCTCCGTGTCGTTTTCTGGTGGGTTCGGGTCAGGCGAGGTCGATCAGAATCTTCAGCTGGGTGCCGGCGGGGTCGAGCAGCACGTCGAAGCCCTCGGTCACCGCATCGTCGAGTCGGATGCGCTTGGTCACCACCTTCGACGCCGGCAGCAGGCCCGACGCTATCATGCGGATGACCCGCGGCCAGTAGTGGGTGGGGTAGGCCCACGAGCCGCGGATATCGACGTCCTTGAACGTGACCGAGAACCAGTCGAGCGGGTTGTCGTGCGGGTGCAGGCCGGTCTGCACCACCACGCCCTGTTTCCTCACCGCGTCGAGGCAGGCCTTGAGGGCGTGCTCGTTGCCGACGCACTCGATCGCCACGTCGCAGCCGACGTTGCCCTCGGTCCGCGCCCGGATCGCGTCGCCGACACTGTCGCGCGTCGGATTGAGGGTGACGACCTCGGGCAGCATCTCCTTCATGAAGCCGAGGCGGGTGTCGTTGATGTCGGAGACGAAGAGCTGCGCCGCCCCGGCCGCCCTGGCGGCCAGCAGCGTCAGGGCTCCGATCGGCCCGGCGCCGGTGACGAGCACGCTCGAGCCGGCGGTGACGCCGCCGCGGTCGCAGGCGTAGACGGCGACGGCGGTGGGCTCGACCAGCGCCGCCTCCTCGTCGGAGAGCTCGTCGGGGACGAGCGCGACGTTGTAGTCGTTGACCAGCGCCCATTCCGCCATGCCGCCCGACACCCAGGAGAGGCCGACGAGCGCCAGCTGCGGCGACAGGTGGAAGAGGCCGCGGTCGGCGAAGTAGTCGCCGGTGCGGGGCATCACCAGCGGCTGGATCGAGACGCGGTCGCCGGGCTTCACCGAGGCCACGCCCGCGCCCACGGCCTCGACGACGCCGCCGAACTCGTGGCCGAGCACCTGCACGCCCCAGGCGCCGGTGAAGGGATGGGGCTCCTTCGGGATGAAGATCGGCCCGTAGGAATACTCGTGCAGGTCGGTGCCGCAGATGCCGACGTAGCGGTTCCTGACCAGCACCTGTCCGGGCCCCGGCGCGCCCGGCTTCTCGATGTCCTCGACCCGAAGGTCCCTGGCGGCGTGGAAGCGCAGCGCCTTCATCGTCGCGGTCTTCGGCGTGTCGCGCGTCATGGTGGCGTTCTCAGTCGACATCTTCCCAGCTCCCTATCGTCATGTCCATTGTCCTACCCTGTTCGTCATACCCTGTTCGTCCTGCCCTGTTCGCTCTTATCGGTTTCCGGCCCCTGGCGGGACCGGCAGGCGCTCGGGGGGTGCCTTCCCTCGGAGAGACCTCTGCAAGACCGCCCGCACCCGCCGATACTCGTTATACGTGTATGAACCAACGGTTAACGCGACACGGACAATCCTGCAATATCAACGCCTTGACCCCCGTCTCGCGCGCGAGACGGCGCGG
>CAZEGY010000597.1:0-1728 GCA_964511815.1 uncultured Rhodovulum sp. | reverse complement strand
GTTCCTCGCGATCGCCTCGGGCACCCGTGGGCTTCCCCTCGACAAGCTCCTCGCGGACTACCTCGCGGCCCGCTCCCCCGGCAACCGAACGCGCCTCCGACCGCTGGCCCTGACCGGGCAGCTTCGCGTCGCGACCGGCATGGGCGGACCATGGTGCTCGGCTGGGACATGACGGCGGCGCTCGCCATGGCGGGGGGCGCTCGGGATCGATCCGCTGATCGCTGCCGAATGCCTGCCGGAGATCGAGGCGGTAATGGTCCGCAAGCTTAGGTAACGAGCAGATGGCCAGCGACGAAAGGCCGGATTTCAGGGCTTGATCTTCTCGATCAGCGTCACGCCCGGCAGCCCGTCGAAATGCGCATCGCAGGTGATCAGGGCGGCGTCCTGGGCGCGAGCGGTGGCGAAGACGATGGCGTCGGCGGTCACGAGCTTGTGCACACGGCAGGCCTCGGCCGCTGCCAGAGCGATCTCGGTGTCGAGCGGCACGACGTGGCAGAGCTGCGTGAAGGCGATCACCTGATCGGCCTTGTCCTCGCCCACCTCACGGGCGAGCCATTTCGCCAGTTCGAGCTGCACCATGGTCGGCACCAGCCAGTCGGATTGCTCGGGCAGATGCGCAGTCACGGCATCGCCGGTCGGCGAACCGATCAGCCATTCGATCCAGGCGGACGTGTCGACGAGACGCATCAGACACGATCCGAACGGTCCCGGTAGTCGGTCGCGGACGCACCTTTCGCGATCCCGGCCAGCGCCTCGCGCTTCGGCACCGGCACGAGCAGGACGCCGGTTCCCTTGGGAATGAAAGCGAAGGTCAGCCCGGCTTCCCAGTGCTGGGCCGTACGGATCGCCTTGGGGATCGAGATCTGGAACTTCGCAGACAGGGTAGCGGTCTCGGGCATGTTCCTACCTTCGGCTCATCGATGCGAAAATCGTAAGACAAACGCTCGCCGTTTTCAAGGACTCCCCGACAGATGAGCCAGAAACGCGTCTCCGTCCGCCTCGTCGCCGAGGGCGGTCGGCAGGTGAAGGCCGAGTTTCAGGGGATCGGCGACGCGCGTGTCGCGGACGGCGGAAGCGGGCTTCGTCCTCGATGCCCTGGAGCAGGCGCTGCATGCCCGGCAGCCGATGCGCGGCGCCGGGCTCGTCCATCATGAGCCGACCGCGGCGTGCAGTATCTCTCGATCCGCTACACCGAACGTCTCGCCGAAGCCGGGATCGTGCCCTCGGTCGGCAGCGTCGCCGACAGCTACGACAACGCCCTCGCCGAGACGGTGATCGGCCTGTTCAAGACCGAGGTCATCCACAGGCTCGGGCCATGGCACAGCCTCGGGGCCGTCGAGACCGCCACTCTCGAGTGGGTCGACTCGCAACACCCGCCGTCTGCTCGAGCCGATCGGGCACATCCCGCCCGCAGAGGCCGAAGACCGCTACTACGCCGAGCTGGCGACCCGACATGTCGCAGCGTAGGACGCAAGCCAATCTGCCTCCGGGAAACCCGGCGCGGTTCACTGCGCGCAGCGTTCTTCGACGGATGAAGGTCATCTTTGACCGGGCGATCGTGAAGGGGCCATCGAACCGGCGGCAACCCGGTCGAGGGCGTCAAGCTCGCGCTTCCTCGGCAAGAGAAGGAGGTCGAGCATTTCGCGGCGATCCCCTGGCTGGAAACGCCCGAACTTATGGCGAAGCTGGAAGCAACCTCGGGAAACGGAGCCACCTCTCCACCGCCCG
>CAZEGY010000596.1:0-1732 GCA_964511815.1 uncultured Rhodovulum sp. | reverse complement strand
TCAATTTTTCCTTGACGTGTGCCGGAGGTGGAGTATGTCTTGAACCGGTTCAAGACTCGTCTGAACCGGTTCAGTCACAGAATTCCCTGAGAGGAGATGGTCATGGCAATGGCAATCCCTGCCGGACACCTGCGTTCCGTTCCGGTCCACGCCCGTTTCGACGGCCTTCGCGCCTTCTGGCTGGCATTTCACGAGCGTCGCGCCACCCGCGCCGCGCTCCGCCGCGCCGGCCGGCTCGGTCCACGGCTGCTGGCCGACATGGGCATCGACGCGGAGACCGTTCGGGCGATTTCCGACGACTGGGACGGGCTGCCGGTCAACGGCCTGCTCGTGCACGGGCGCCGCTGAGCGCCGCTGATCCCGCCGGGTGCCGGCAGCTTCCGGAACATCCTCCGCGGCGATGGTCGTTGACGGCTCCCGAGGGTCGGCGATGATCGGACCGGGGCCCCGGGCCCCGGTCAACGTAGAAACGGGGGGAGACGCGATGAAGATCAAGGCCGCGGTGATGCGGGAGAAGGGCGGACGCTTCTCGATGGAGGATGTCGAGCTCGACGAGCCGCGCGACGACGAGGTGCTGATCCGCATGGTCGGGGCCGGGATCTGCCACACCGACACCCTGCCGCGCGACCAGGTGGTGCCGGCGCCCTTTCCCGCGGTCTATGGCCACGAGGGGTCGGGGGTGGTCGAGAAGGTCGGCGCCCGGGTCGCCAAGCTCGCGGTCGGCGACCATGTGGTGATGAGCTGCAACTCGTGCGGGCACTGCGATACCTGCCAGACCGGCCGGCCGATGTACTGCCGTGATTTCTTCAAGGCGAATTTCGGCTTCGCGCGCATGGACGGCAGCCCGACGATGCACAAGGGGCCGGAGGTGATCCACGGCGCCTTCTTCAGCCAGTCGTCCTTCGCGACCCACGCGCTCGGCACCGAGCGCAGCGTCGTGAAGATCGCGCCGGACGTGCCGCTGGAGATGATGGGCCCGCTCGGTTGCGGGGTGCAGACCGGTGCCGGGGCGGTGATCAACTCGCTGCACCCGAACGCTGGCGACTCGATCGCCATCTACGGCGCGGGGTCGGTGGGGCTGTCGGCACTGCTCGCGGCGGTCGTCACCGGCTGCGCGGTGCGCATCAGCGTCGACCCGAACGAGGAGCGGCTGGCGCTGGCGCGGGAGCTCGGAGCGACGCACGTGGTCAACCCGACGAAGGGCGATCCCGTGCAGGCGATCCGCGAGATCACCGGCGGCCTCGGCACGCAGTTCTCGCTCGAGACCTCGGGCAACCTCGGGGCGCTGCGGCAGGCGCTCGACTCGATACAGATCATGGGCGAGTGCGGGATGATCGGGGCGCCGGCCTATGGCAGCGAGATCAGCTTCGACACCTGGGGGCTGTTGCTCGGGCGCAAGATCCGCGGCATCTGCGAGGGCGACTCGGTGCCCGACCTGTTCATCCCGAAGCTCGTCGAGCTGCACCGGCAGGGGCGCTTCGCCTTCGACCGGCTGGTGACCTTCTACGACTTCGAGCAGATCAACGAGGCGGTGGAGGACGGCGAGCGCGGCCGGACGATCAAGGCGGTGCTGCGCTTCAACTGATCCGCGCCGATCGCTGCGGGCCTCCGCAGCGGGGACGGGCGCCGGGCCGCACCCTGATGGTGCGGCCCGAACGACGTCAGGCGAGCTTCGGCAGGAGCTCGTCGAGCGACTTCTTGGCGTCGCCGTAGAACATCCGGGTGTTGTCCT
>CAZEGY010000595.1:0-1735 GCA_964511815.1 uncultured Rhodovulum sp. | reverse complement strand
GCGTGCGACGCTGCGTCTTTCCGGCGGCCGGAGGCAGGACGATGGCGAAGATCGAGAGGGTCGAGCTCCGCATGGTGGACCTCGTACCCAGGGTGAAGCGCACGGACGCGATCCAGTCGTTCGTCAGCCAGGAGACGCCGATCGTCACGATCACCGACTCCGACGGGGCGAGCGGTACGGGCTATTCCTACACCATCGGCACCGGCGGCTCCTCGGTGATGCGCCTCCTCGCCGACCACCTCGCGCCGCGGCTCGTCGGCCGCGACCCGGACACGATCGAGGCGATCTGGCACGAGCTCGAGTTCGCGACCCACGCGACGACGATCGGCGCGATCACCGCGATCGCGCTCGCCGCGATCGACACCGCCCTCTGGGACCTGCGGGCGAGAAAGCTCGGCCTGCCGCTGTGGAAGCTCGCCGGCGGGGCCAAGGAGAAGTGCCCGCTCTACACCACCGAGGGCGGCTGGCTGCACATCGAGACCGCCGCCCTCGTCGACGACGCGGTGGCGGCGAAGGCCCGCGGCTTCACCGGCTCCAAGGTCAAGATCGGCCGCCCGCACGGCTCCGAGGACCTCGCCCGCCTCGCCGCGGTGCGCAGGGCGGTCGGCGACGGCTACGAGATCATGACCGACGCCAACCAGGGCTTCACCCTCGACGAGGCGATCCGCCGCGCCGAGCGGCTGCGCGAGATCGACCTCGCCTGGATCGAGGAGCCGCTCGCCGCCGACGACATCGACGGCCACGTCCGCCTCTCCGCCCGCACCTCGACCCCGGTCGCGGTCGGCGAGTCGCTCTACTCGATCCGGCATTTCCGCGAGTACATGGCGCGCGGCGCCTGCTCGGTCGTCCAGGTCGACGTCGGCCGGATCGGCGGCATCACCCCGTGGCTCAAGGTCGCCCACGCGGCGGAGGCCTTCGACATCCCGGTCTGCCCGCACTTCCTGATGGAGCTGCACGTCAGCCTCGTCTGCGCGGTGCCGAACGGCCGCTACGTCGAGTACATCCCCCAGCTCGACGACCTCACCGGCGCGAAGATGCGCATCGAGGACGGCCACGCCTTCGCGCCGTCGGAGCCCGGCATCGGCATCGACTGGGACCGCGAGGCGGTGCGGCGGACGAGCGTCGCCGAGTTCACGACCGAGGTGCGGCGGACGTGAAGCGCCAATGAAGCACGCCCCCCGGATTGCACCCGCCATGGCGGCCGGGGCAGGGCCTCACGCTCCCCCGGCGATCAGCGCCTCGAGCGCGGCGTGGCGGTCGAGGAACGCCCGGCGGGTCTCGAACGGCGCCCGGAGGCGGAGCTCGAGCGCGCCGGCCCCGGCGAGGCGGGGGGCGCCGAAGAGCCGGTCGGCCTCGGCCTCGCCGAAGCCCGCGATCCGCACCGCCTCGAGCCAGGCCGAGATGCGGTCGGCACGCTTGATCTGGGCCTTCACCAGCTTCGGGAGCTCGGCCGGCAGGCCGAAGCGGATGTGCACGGCCCGCGTCAGCCGCGCGTCGAGGGCGGCGTAGCCGGGGCCGACGGCGGCCTTGACCGGCGAGATCATGTCGCCGATCACGTACTCCGGCGCGTCGTGGAGCAGCGCCGCCAGCCGCCAGCGGTCCTCGCAGCCGGGGACGATCATCCCGAAGATCTGCTCGACGAGCAGCGAGTGCTCGGCGACGGAGTAGGGGTGCTCGCCGCGGGTCTGGCCGTTCCAGCGGGCGACGAAGGCGAGGCCGTGGGCGATGTCCTCGA
>CAZEGY010000594.1:0-1742 GCA_964511815.1 uncultured Rhodovulum sp. | reverse complement strand
GGCCCCGTCACATGGCCCCGTCACGCAGCCCCGTCGAGGCGCGCCGCCTCCCAGGCGAGCATCGCCCGCTTGACGTCGAGGCCCCAGTGATAGCCGCCGAGCCCGCCCGCCTTGCGCAGCGCCCGGTGGCAGGGAATGATCCAGCTGATCGGATTGCGCCCGACCGCGGTGCCGACCGCGCGCATCGCCGTCGGGTGGCCGACGGCGACGGCGATGTCGGAGTAGGTGGTGACGTGGCCGGACGGCACCCGGAGCAGCGCCTCCCAGACCTTGATCTGGAACGGCCCGCCGACGAGGTGCAGCCGGGTCTCGCCCTGCCCGGCGAACGCCGCCTCGACCCAGGGCGCCAGCCGCTCCGGCGCCTCGGCGAAGCGCGCCCGCGGCCAGCGCGACCGCATGTCCGCCATCGCCGCCTCGGGCCCGGTCTCGGCCGAGAACGCCAGCCCGCAGAGGCCGCGGTCGGTGCCCATCGCCAGCGCCGGGCCGAACGGCGTCTCGAACCACCCGAAGGCGACATCGAGCCCGTCGCCCGCCCGGGCGAACTCGCCCGGGCTCATCGCCTCCCAGCGCAGGAAGAGGTCGTGGAGCCGCCCCGACCCCGAGAGCCCGGTCGCGAGCGCGGTGTCGAGCACGGTGTGGCGCTCGGCGAGCAGCCGCTTGGCGTGGTCGAGGGCGAGGTACTGCTGGTAGCGCTTGGGGCTGACCCCGACCCACTGGCTGAACACCCGCTGGAAGTGCGCCGGGCTGAGGCCGACGGCCTCGGCGATCTCGTCGAGCGACGCCTGCTCGGGGGCGCGGGCGACGATGTGGTCGATCGCGCGGCCGATGACGGCGTAGTGGTAGGGCTCGGTGGCGACGGCGGTGTCGGGCATGGGTCCTCACTCCGGTTGCCGCGCAAGGTAGCGCGGCCGGGAGCCGCACCCCACCCGGATCGTGCGGGAACGAGGACCTTGCCGCCCGCGGGCGCGACGTGCGAAGCGGAGGACATGGCCGCGCAGCTCGACTATGCCACGATCAGCGAGATCTTCCGCCGCTTCCACGCGCGGGAGCCCGAGCCGCGAGGCGAGCTCGAGCATACCAACGCCTACACCCTCCTCGTCGCCGTGGCCCTCTCGGCGCAAGCGACCGACAAGGGGGTGAACCGCGCGACGCGCGCGCTCTTCGCGGTCGCCGACAGCCCGGAGAAGATGCTCGTCCTCGGCGAGGCCGGCCTCATCGAGCACATCAAGACCATCGGCCTCTTCAACAACAAGGCCCGCCACGTGATGAAGCTCTCGGCGATCCTCGTCGAGCGTTTCGGCGGCGAGGTGCCCTCCTCGCGCGCGGCGCTCGAGAGCCTGCCCGGCGTCGGGCGCAAGACCGCGAACGTCGTGCTCAACACCTGGTTCCACCTGCCGGCGATGGCGGTCGACACCCACATCTTCCGCGTCGGCAACCGCGTCGGCATCGCCCCCGGCAAGGACGTCGTCGCCGTCGAGCGCGCCCTCGAGGACCACGTCCCGGCGGCCTACCAGCTCCACGCCCACCACTGGCTGATCCTGCACGGGCGCTACACCTGCACCGCCCGCAAGCCCGCCTGCCCGGGCTGCCTGATCCGCGACCTCTGCCCCTACGAGGACAAGACGGTCTGAGGGTCCCCCGCAGAACCGCCGGCGCCCGGGCCGGACGGAGCCGCCGTCTCGCACCTTTCCAGACGGTCAAGCTGCACGGCACTCGGGAGAGAGAGAGGGATACGGGTGGTT
>CAZEGY010000593.1:0-1766 GCA_964511815.1 uncultured Rhodovulum sp. | reverse complement strand
CGAACAGGCATCGTGACTCGAACGAGTCTCCTGTCGTCGTCGAACCGGTTTCCCAGGTCGATGCAGAGCACGTCGGCCCGCCGGAGGGCGGTCGCTCTCAGGGCCGTCAGGAAGGAGCCAAGGACGGCCGGGCGCAGAAGAGTCCGAAGCATGGAAGCACTCCCTTCGCAATGATCTGTCGTGGGGATCAGCCGGCCCGCCGGACGGCGGCCGGTTCGGCGCCATCGAGCAGGCCTTCCTCGGCGAGCGCCGTGCGCACGTGCCTCCTTTCCGCGATCTCGTCGTGGTACGCGACGAGCGCGGCCGGGATTTCCACGCCGAACTGGCGCGCCCAGCGCAGCGTGACGAACAGGTAGGCGTCGGCGACCGTGAACCGCGAGCCGAAGAGGTAGGGCTCGCCGAGCCGCTCCGCGATGAAGGCGAAGCGCCCGGAGATGGCGGCGGCCGCCTTCGCGCGGTCCGTGTCCGCTGCACCAGGGGTGAAGAACGGCTTGAAGCCCTTGTGGATCTCGGTCGAGACGAAGGCGAGCGCCTCGAGCAGGCGGATCGTCCCGAGCGGCCCGGCGGGCGCGAGCTGCGGCACCTGCCCGGCGATCCAGGCGAGGACGGCGATGTTCTCGGTGACGATCTCGCCGTCGTCGAGGACGAGCGCGGGCACGTAGCCCTTCGGGTTGACGGCGCGGAAGTCCGCTCCGGTCTCCGTCACCCCGGTCCGGAGGTCGACGCGCTCGAACGTCGCTTCGAGCCCGGCCTCGTGGAGGGTGATGCGGTCGGCGAGGCTGCAGGCGCCGGTGGCGTAGTAGAGCTTCATTGGTCGTCTCCTTCGGGCATGGGGGTGGGTCAATCCGCGGTGATGAAGTGTCGCAGCCAGTCCCTGAGCGTGCTCGGACCGATCTGCGCGTCGGGTCCGGGGACGAGCGACCGGTCGTCGAGCTCGGCTCCGAAGAACGGCGTGCGCGGGTCGGCGATCACGCGGCGGGGGTCCTCCTCGGCGGCAAGGATCAGGCGGATGAACTCGTCGAGGCCGATCGCCTCGTCGCCGGCCAGCTCGACGATCCCGTTCCGGGGCGGCTCGGCCGCCACCGTCGCCAGCGCCTCGGCGACGTCGTCCGGGGCGACCGGCTGGATCGTCGCCGGCGGCACGCGCACCGCGTGGCCGTGGGAACGCGCATGCAGGAGCTTCAGGATCAGGCCGAAGAACGGCGTCGCGCGGACGATGGTGTGCGGGATGGTGGAGGCGCGGATCAGGGCCTCCTGCGCCGCCTTGCCGCGGAAGTAGCCGCTGCGGATGCGATCCGCCCCGACCACCGAGAGGGCGACATGGTGCCCGACCCCCGCGGCGGCTTCGGCCGCGAGCAGGTTCCGCGACGCTGCGGTGAAGAAGCGGAGCGCGGTGCGGCCATCGAACGCCGGCGCCTCGGTCACGTCGACCGTGACCTCCGCTCCGGCCAGTGCCCTGGCCAGGCCGCGGCCGGTGACCACATCGACCCCGGTCGCGCGCGACGCCGCAACCACCTCGTGCCCGACGGACCGGAGCAGGCGGACGAGCCTGGCGCCGATGCGCCCGCTTCCGCCGAGGACGACGATGCGCTTGCTGGACATGGGTGGGCTCCTTCGGCTCGGGACAACATGGGCAAGCATGGTCGCCTGCCCGGGGTCCCCGCCATCACGCCCGGGGCCAGTCCAGCCTCGCCTTTGGTCGAGGCAACCCCGCCCAGGGTCCAGGTCGACGCCGCGCCGATGCATGGATTTCCATGACGTGCCGC
>CAZEGY010000592.1:0-1778 GCA_964511815.1 uncultured Rhodovulum sp. | reverse complement strand
CGGCCAGCCGCGCCTCCAGCGGCGCCAGCCGCCCGACCAGCGCCTCGACGGCGATGTCCTTCTGTCGGTAGAGATCGGCGAGCCGCTCCGAGATCTCGGTGGAGATCCCGGTGGCCGCCTTGCCCGCGCCCTCGAGCGCGGTCATCCGGCCCGCGACCCCCTCCAGCCGCTCGGCGAAGCGGTCGAGCGCCCCCTGCGGGTCGGCGGCGGCGAGCGCGGCCTCGAAGGCGGCGAGCCGGCTCTCGACCGGCCCGAGCCGGGCGAGCATCGTCCCGATGGCGGCCTCGCGGTCGGCCTGCAGCGCCGCGAGCCGGTCGGCCAGGGCGAGGAACGGCCCCTGGTCGGTGCTCCGGTCCTCGGCGCGCGCCAGCCGCTCGCCGAAGGCCGCGAGCCGGGCGTCGAGGCTTTCGGCCAGGGCGTCGGGATCGCGGGCGGCGAGCTCGCGCTCGATGGCGCCGAGCCGGGCGAGGACCGCCTCGACCCCCTCGTCCTTGCGGTCGTGAAGCCGGGCGACCTCGAGGCCGAGTGCCCGCACCGGGGCGGCCGTCGCCTCCATCCGCGCCTGGACCTCGGCCTTGACCGCCGCGAGCTCGGCCCGGAGGTCGGAGCGGGCGGCCGTGGCCTCGCCGCTCATCGTCTCGATGCGCGCCTCGAGCCGCTTCAGCGTCTCGCGCCCCTCGGCCCGGCCGCTGTCGAGGAGGCCGAGCCGGGTCTCGAGCGGGGCGATGCGGGCGAGCGCCGCCTCGATCCCCGTCTCGAGCTTCGCCTCGAAGCGGGTGTCGCGGCTCTCCTGGAGGCGGCCCAGCCGCTCGCCGAGGTCGGCGACGGCGCGGGCGAGCTCGGCCGCGGTCGCGCCGGTGCCGTCGAGCGCGCCGAGGCGGGCCTCGGTGGCGGCCGCGGACGCTCCCTGAGCGATCTCGAGCGCGCCGAGCCGCTCGCCGAGCCCGTCGAGGAGGGCCCGCGCCTCGGCGGGCTCGCCCATCTGCTCGAGCGCCCGCATGCGGGCGCGGAGCTGGTCGAGGCCGGCGAGGGCGGTCTCGAGCGTCGCGTTCTTGTCGCGGATGAGGTTGAGGAGCTGGCCGGCCATCGCCTGCATCCGCTCCTCGGGCGCGCCCGCGGCCATCTGGGCGGCGAGGGCCTCGAGCCGCTGGCCGAACTCGGCCTGTCGGGCGGCGAGGGCCTCGAGCCGTTCGCCCATGGAGCGGGGCGTCGCCTTCGCGGCGGATTTCGGGGCGCGTGCCGCCGCGGCCACCGCCGCCGGGGAGGCCTCGGACGCCTCCAGCCGCTTCCGGCGCTGCCGGAAGGCGAGGCCGAAGGCGCCGAAGGTCGCGAGGCTCGCCGCCCCGAGGCCCGCCATGCCGATACCGAAGGGCTCCATCACGCGTCCTCGTGCCTTTGCCGAAAGATCGCGGCATCAAGCCCGCTGCGTGGTTAGCGGCCGGTTAATGCCGTCGCCGCAAGGGCGGAGCGGCGCGATTTCCGGTGCCCTTTCAGCCGGATGGCGCCCGGAAACGGGACGCGGCGCGAAAGCCACAGCGTTTACCATTCGGTAAGATTCATTACCGGACAAATTGACTCGATCCCCGCCACACGGATACTCGTCACCCGGAGGATGAGGGGTTTATCCATGCTTTCCAGAGTGAAACTGTGCCTCGGCGCAGCCGCCACGGCTGCGACCTTGACGATGATGACCATGACGACCACGGCCGCCGTCGCGGCGACCGTCAACCTGTCCGTCGACCGCTTCCAGCGCTCCGAGCTCGGCGCCAACATCGGCG
>CAZEGY010000591.1:0-1784 GCA_964511815.1 uncultured Rhodovulum sp. | reverse complement strand
GACATGGACAAGGCGACGGTGTTCGGCAGCGATCCGGCGGCGCAGGCGCGGGCCTTCGCGGCGGCCGGGTGCGAATGGCTGCATATCGTCGACCTCAACGGGGCCTTCGCCGGGCGGCCGGTGAACGGGGCCGCGGTCGAGGCGATCCTCGCGGCGGTCGACGTGCCGGTGCAGCTCGGGGGCGGGATACGTGACCGGGCGGCGATCGAGGGGTGGCTGGAGAAGGGCGTCCGGCGGGTGATCCTCGGGACGGTGGCGCTGCGCGACCCGGAGCTGGTGCGCGCGGCGGCGAAGGCGCATCCCGGGCGGGTCGCGGTCGGGATCGACGCGCGCGGCGGCCGCGTCGCGGTCGAGGGCTGGGCGGAGACGAGCGGGACGACGGCGGTCGATCTGGCGCGGCGTTTCGAGGACGCGGGCGTGGCGGCGATCGTCTATACCGACATCGACCGCGACGGGGCGATGCAGGGGCCGAACGTGGAAGCGACGGCGGCGCTGGCGCGGGCGGTGGCGGTCCCGGTGATCGCGAGCGGCGGGATTTCGTCGCTCGACGACCTGCGGGCGCTGAAGGCGAGCGGGGCGCCGCTCGACGGGGCGATCTCGGGGCGGGCGCTCTACGAGGGGGCGATCGACGTGGCCGAGGCGGTGAAGGTGCTGGCGGCGTGAGGCGAGGGCGATGAGTTTCGAGGTCTGGGCGGCGTTCGTGGCGGCGTCGGCGGTGCTGCTGGTCATTCCCGGGCCGACGATCCTGCTCGTCGTCTCCTACGCGCTCGGGCGCGGCTGGAAGGTGGCGGCGCCGGTGGCGACCGGGGTGGCGCTCGGCGACCTGACGGCGATGACGCTGTCGATGCTCGGGGTGGGCGCGCTCCTCGCCGGGTCGGCGACGCTGTTCACCGCGGTGAAGTGGCTGGGTGCCGGCTATCTCGTCTGGCTCGGGGTCAAGCTCTGGCGGGCGGGGGCGAGGCTCGACGCCGAGGCGCGGACCGAGCCGGCGCCGGCGGGACGGATGCTCGCCCACGCCTGGCTGGTGACGGTGCTCAATCCGAAGTCGATCGTGTTCTTCGTCGCCTTCCTGCCGCAGTTCCTCGATCCCGGCCGGCCGTTCTGGCCGCAGGTGGCGGTCTTCGAGGCGACCTTCGTCGTGCTCGCCTTCGCCAACGCCTTCGGCTACGCGCTGCTCGCGGCCCGGGCGCGGCGGCTGGCGGCGAGCCCGCGGGCGCTGCGGGCGCTGAACCGGGTGGGCGGCACGGCGCTGATCGCGGCCGGCGCGGCGGCGGTGACGGTCAGGGCGGCGTGATGCTCAAGGTCCGGGTCATTCCCTGCCTCGACGTCAAGGAGGGGCGGGTGGTCAAGGGGGTCAACTTCGTCGATCTCGTCGACGCCGGCGACCCGGTGGCGGCGGCGCGGGCCTACGACGCGGCGGGGGCGGACGAGCTCTGCTTTCTCGACATCGCCGCGAGCCGGGAGAACCGCGGGACGCTGCTCGAACTCGCCAGCCGGACGGCGGAGCAGTGCTTCATGCCGCTGACCGTCGGCGGCGGGGTGCGGACGGTCGAGGACGTGCGGGCGCTGCTCCTCGCGGGGGCCGACAAGGTGAGCTTCAACACCGCGGCGGTGGCGAACCCGGAGGTGATCGGGCAGGCGGCGGAGAAGTTCGGGGCGCAGTGCATCACCGTCGCCATCGACGCCAAGACGGTGGCGCCGGGGAGGTGGGAGATCTTCACCCACGGCGGCACCCGCGGGACCGGGATCGACGCGGTGGCGTTCGCGCGCGAGATGGAGCGGCG
>CAZEGY010000590.1:0-1789 GCA_964511815.1 uncultured Rhodovulum sp. | reverse complement strand
CGTAGCTCGCGCGGGCCTCGCTCCAGCGCTCGAGCGCATGCTCGGTCTCGGCGAGGTGGAACTGCACCAGCGCATTGTCGGGGAGCGCCGTGGCGGCCGGGGCGAGCAGGGTGAGCGCCTGGAGGGAATCGCCGCGGCGCTGCAGGATCCAGCCGTAGGTGTCCTGGAACTGCGGCACGCTCGAGCCCCGCAGCCGGCGGGCGATGACATAGGCGCGCTCGAGGCTCTCCGCGTCGATACGGTTGCTGGCGATCAGGCTCGCGAGGTTGTTGGCGATCACCTGCGAGGTGTTGTCGCGGTCGTACATCGCCTCGTAGAGGGCGATGGCGCCATCGACGTCGCCCTGGCTCTCCAGGAGCCCCGCCTTGACGAAGCGGAGCTGGTCGTTGTCCGGAAGTGCCTGCAGGCCCTGGTCGAGGGCCGCCAGCGCCTCCGGGTCCTTGCCCTGGCCAGCAAGCAGTGCTGCGAGCGCCTGATAGGCGGGGGCGCCGGAGGGGTTTTCCGAGATCACCGCGCGGTAGCTGGCCTCGGCGCCGGCAAGGTCGCCCCGGAGCGCCTGCAGGCCGCCCCGCATCAGCTGCCCGGGGAGGTTCGAGGGGTCCTTGGCGAGGATGCCGTCGAGATGCTGCTCGGCGGCGCCGAGGTCGCCCGAGGTCACGTAGGCCTGGATCAGGGAGGCGAGGGCGCGGGCGTCGCCGCTGCCGCCATCGCCGGTGTCCGCGGCGCTCTTCAGCATCTCGATCGTGTCCTGCGTGCGGCCCTGGCCGCGGAGGCTCGCCGTCTCCAGCGCGGTGGCGCGGGCGCGGGAGGCGGGATCCTCCTGCTGGCGGAGGATCCCGGCCACCTGGTCGACGCGGGTCCAGTCGCGGCGGGCGATATGGATCCGCCCGAGCATCTCGAGCAGGTCGGGGTTCTCCGGGGCGCGGCGGAGTGCGTCCACCACCACGCCCTCGGCCGGGTCGGTGCGATTGTCCTGCATCAGGAAGCGGGCGTAGCGGAGGGACTCGGCCGGGGCCTTGTCGGAATATTCCACCGCCAGCGCCAGCCGCTCGCCGGCGAGTTCGCGGCTTCCCTGGCGCTCGTGGGCGAGCGCCATGATGGTCATGATCTCGGGGTCGCGCGGCGCCTGGGCCAGGGCGGCGCGCATGTCCTCGACGGCGGTCTCGGGGCGGTCGGCGTCGATCGCCATCTTGGCGTGCAGCTTCAGCGCCGCCACGTGCGCCGGGTCGGCGGCCAGCACCGCCGCGACGAGCGCCTCGGCGCCCTTGTCGTCGCCGGTCTCGGCGAGCATCTCGGCGAGGGTGACCTGGAGGTCGCGCATGCTGTCGGAGGCGGGGGCGCCGTCGGTGAGCTCCTTCAGCGCGGCGATGGCCTCGGCGCTGCGGCCCTGCGAGAAGTCCAGCCCGGCCAGCGCGCGGCGGAAGGGCAGGGGGTCGGCGCCAGTGGCGCTGGCGGCGGCGATCCGGGCATCGAGCTCGGTGCGGGCGGCCTCCGGCCCGCGGAGCTCCATGAGGAATTGTACCACGGTCAGCGCTGGAGCGGGATCGTCCACGGGCGCGCTGTCGGCGATGCGCCGCAGCACCGCCTCGGCGCCATCGGTGTCGCCGCTGGCAAGATGCCACTGGATCAGCGCCCGCCGCACGCCCTCGTCTTCGGGGAAGAGTCCGGCCATCTTCTGGAGCTCGGCTCCGGCAGCCCGGGTATCGCCGGTCTCCTCGAGCACGCGCAGGCGCACGAGATGCAGGCTGGCGTCGGCGGGGGCATGCGCGAGCGCGGCGTCGGTCATGGA
>CAZEGY010000589.1:0-1799 GCA_964511815.1 uncultured Rhodovulum sp. | reverse complement strand
CTGGAAAGGCGGTCTCGCGGGCGTTCGGCCGCGGGATCCGGGGGAGATCCGGCCGCGGGCTTGCCAGGGGGCGCCCGGGGGTGCATATGGACGGCATGACGATGCGCCGCCTCATCGCGACCTGCATTAGCCGCTGACCCTCGTCGTCGGCGCGCATCCCGTTTCCAATCCCGGATCGACGTGATAGCCCGCCCCGGCGGAACCGCGAGAGACGGGCCATGACCGAGATCACCCTCTACAACACCCGGACCCGGACGAAGGAGCCTTTCGTCCCGATCGATCCCGCCAACGTCCGCATGTACGTCTGCGGCCCGACCGTCTACGACCGCGCCCACATCGGCAACGCCCGCCCCGTCGTGGTCTTCGACACCCTCTTCCGCCTCCTGCGCCACGTCTACGGCGCGGCGCACGTCACCTACGTCCGCAACATCACCGACGTCGAGGACAAGATAAACGCCCGCGCCGCCGAGTCGGGGCGCGAGATATCCGAGATCACCGCCGAGACGACCCGCTGGTATCACGAGGACATGGCCGCGATCGGCGCGCTTCCTCCTTCCGAGGAGCCGCGCGCCACCCAGTACGTCGCCGAGATGATCGCGATGATCGACGCGCTGGTGGCCCGCGGCCACGCCTACGTCGCCGAGGGCCACGTGCTCTTCGCCGTCGCGAGCTATCCCGACTACGGCCGCTTCTCCCACCGCTCGCTCGACGAGATGCAGGCCGGCGCCCGCGTCGAGGTGGCGCCCTACAAGCGCGACCCGATGGACTTCGTGCTGTGGAAGCCCTCCGACGCCGCCACTCCGGGCTGGGACAGCCCGTGGGGCCGCGGCCGCCCCGGCTGGCACATCGAGTGCTCGGCCATGTCCGAGGCCCTGCTCGGCCGGAGCTTCGACATCCACGGCGGCGGCATAGATCTCATGTTCCCCCACCACGAGAACGAGATCGCCCAGTCGCTCTGCGCCTACCCGGGCTCGACCTTCGCCAACGTCTGGATGCACAACGGCTTCCTGAACGTCGAGGGCGAGAAGA
Source organism: uncultured Rhodovulum sp. (assembly GCA_964511815.1). Classification (GTDB taxonomy): domain Bacteria; phylum Pseudomonadota; class Alphaproteobacteria; order Rhodobacterales; family Rhodobacteraceae; genus Amaricoccus. The sequence goes on along the minus strand of CAZEGY010000589.1, from coordinate 770 downwards.
TGTCGAAGTCGCTCGGCAACTTCTTCACCGTCCGCGACCTGCTCGACCGGGGCATCCCGGGCGAGGTCATCCGCCTCGTCCTGCTCTCGACCCACTACCGCCAGCCGATCGACTGGACCGAGAGCAAGGTCCACGAGACCACGGTGCTCCTCACCCTCTGGGAGAAGCTGCTCCGCGACTCCCGCCGCGTCGGCCTCGTCATGCCCGGCGAGCGCCGGCCCGCCCCGGAAGTCCTCGCCGCCCTCGCCGACGACCTCAATACCCCGCTCGCCCTCAAGGGCCTCCGCGACCTCGCCTCCGAGGTGCGCGGCGGCGGGCCGCGGGCGCCCGAGGCCCTCGGCGCCTTCCACGCCTCGCTCGACCTGATGGGCATCTCCCCCGACGGCTTCCGCTCGGCGGCGATCCGGACGTCGCTCGGCCGCGCCTTCGGCGCGGAGGGTGTCGCCGACTTCGGCGAGCGGGTCCGCACCCTCCTCTCGGCGCGCGAGACGGCCCGCGCCGCCCGCGACTTCGCCCGCGCCGACGCCATCCGCAACGGCCTCGTCGCCGCCGGCATCAAGGTGATGGACCGTGTCGGCGCCCCCTCCGACTGGGAGCCCGGCCCCGACTTCGACCCCGCCAAGCTCGCCGAAATCGACTGACCGGACGGTTGCCAGCATGACCCGCGAGCGCCTCTTCCTCTTCGACACCACCCTCCGCGACGGCCAGCAGAGCCAGGGCGTCGACTTCTCCGCCGACGACAAGGCCGCGATCGCCCGCGCCCTCGACGG
>CAZEGY010000588.1:0-1801 GCA_964511815.1 uncultured Rhodovulum sp. | reverse complement strand
CCCACCCTTCGCCAGGGGACGCGGGCGGGCTGATCGGCCCGGCATTCGGGAGAGCGGACTGACCCTTCGTCACCCGTCCCCGAGGCCCAGTTTTCGGACCAAAGTCCGGTACCTGGAATGTACGTGCGATGTACGTGGCTTGTACCACCTCGGAATCGCCGGTCGAGGCCGGGTTTGCGCCCCGCCGTCAACCAGGCCGCCGGCGGCAATGGAAAGCCCTACCGCGTCCGCTTCGCGGCCAGCGTTCCGCGGTCGATCGACCACTTCGCCGTAGCCGTCGGGCAACAACGCGGATCGTCCGGCCCGGGCATCGTCGTCGTGACCTCGATATGGTCGGGCAGGAAGCGCGGCTCGCGCGGGCTCTGTCCGAAGAGGTCGGAGACCCGCCCGACGAGGGCACCGTCGCGGTAGTAGCCGACGGCGATGTCGACGTTGCCGGCGGCGCCCGGGATCTCGAGGTAGGCGACCCCGATCGCCTCCCGGACCGCCGCCGGATCGGCGGAATCGGGCAGCCAGACGTACTGGACGGCGTTGGCGCCGAGCGTGCGGGAGAGCAGCGCGCCGACGTCCTGCGCCGCGGCCGGCGTGGCGAGGAGAAGCGCGAGGGCGAGGCCGCGGAGCATCAGGCGGCCGCCCGGGCTTCGGCCTCGGCGAGGGCGACGATGTCGAGCATGATCCGGTTCAACTCGAAGTCCTTCGGCGTGTAGACCCGGGCGACGCCGGCCGTCCGCAGGGTATCCGCATCGGCATCCGGAATGATACCTCCGACGACGACCGGAATGTCGTCGAGCCCGGCGGCGCGCATCCGCTCGATGACCTCGGTGACGAGCGGCAGGTGCGACCCCGAGAGGATCGACAGCCCGACGACATGGACGCTCTCCTCGAGCGCGGCGTTGACGATCTGCGCCGGGGTCAGGCGAATGCCCTCGTAGACCACCTCCATGCCGCTGTCGCGGGCACGGACGGCGATCTGCTCGGCGCCGTTCGAATGGCCGTCGAGCCCGGGCTTGCCGACGAGGAACTTCAGCCGCCGCCCGAGCCGGCCGCTGACCGCCTCGACCGCCGCCCGCACCTCGGCGAGGTTGCCTGCAGGCGCGGCCGCCGCCTTGCCGACGCCGGTCGGCGCCCGGTACTCGCCGAACGCCTCGCGCATCGCCGCACCCCACTCGCCGGTGGTGACGCCGACCTTCGCCGCCGCGATCGACGCCGGCATGACGTTCTCCCCCGACTGCGCCGCCGCCCGCAGCGCCGCCAGCGCCGCCTCGACGGCCGTGGCGTCGCGCGCCGCGCGCCAGGCCTCGAGGCGGGCGATCTGCTCGGCCTCGACCGCGGGGTCGACGACCATGATGCCGCCGTCGCCGGCGGTGAGCGGCGAGGGCTCGGCCTCGGTGAAGCGGTTGACGCCGACGACCGTGGTCTCGCCGGCCTCGATCCGCCCGAGGCGGGCGGTGTTGGCGGAGACGAGCTCGGACTTCATGTAGTCGATCGCCGCGACCGCCCCGCCCATCTCGTCGATCTTCGCGAGCTCGGCCCGGGCGCCTTCCTTCAGCGCCGCGACCTTCTTCTCGACGGTCGGATTGCCGTCGAAGAGGTCGCCGTATTCGAGCAGGTCGGTCTCGTAGGCCATGATCTGCTGCATCCTGAGCGACCACTGCTGGTCGAAGGGCCGCGGCAGCCCGAGCGCCTCGTTCCACGCCGGCAGCTGCACGGCCCGGGCGCGGGCCTTCTTCGACAGCACGACCGCGAGCATCTCGATCAGGATGCGATAGACGTTGTTCTCCGGCTGCTGCTCGGTCAGCCC
>CAZEGY010000587.1:0-1805 GCA_964511815.1 uncultured Rhodovulum sp. | reverse complement strand
GCGTCGGCGGCGGGTGCGTCGGCGGCGGGCGCCGCCTCGGGTGCCTCTGCCGGAGCCTCTGCGGGCGCCTCCGCCGCGGGCGTCTCCGGCGCCGGGGTCGCGGGCGCCTCCTGGGCGGCGAGCGGGGTCGCGAGCGCGAGGCCGAGCGCGGCGAGCGTCAGGCGGAAGGACATCGGTTGCATCGGCGGATCGCATCCCCATCAGAATGGCGTTCGGCGGGAGTGTCATTCCGGGAGGCGCGTGTCAACGGGGCGCCGGGCCATGCGGCGGAGGATCGCGCCCCCCGCGCGACGCCCAAGTGAAAAGGGCACCGGAACGGCGCCCTTTTCCCCGCTTTCGCGACTTCCCTGTCGGACGGGCCGAACGATGTCGCGGACGCTACGCCGGATGAGAAACCGGGTCAAGCGCGTCCGGCAAGTGCCGTGCACGTCAACGTGATCGCAAACCAAGGCGGACCGCGCCACCGCCCCCACCGCCCGGCAGCGGCGACAACGCCACCCCTCCCGACCCCCCCGGCCGCCCCCGCCCGGCGGGATCGCGTTGCACTCCCGACCACGGCCGCTAATATCCGCCTCGATCACGGAAAACGTCTGCGGGGAAACGGCGGGGAAACGGATGTCGGACGACAGCATACTGGTCGGCGGCGGCGGCGAGGACTACGCCGAGCCGAAGGAGCTGCTCCTGCCCTACGCCAACCGCCACGGCCTGATCACCGGCGCCACCGGCACCGGCAAGACCGTCACCCTCCAGGTCCTCGCCGAGGGCCTCTCCGCCGCCGGCGTCCCCGTCGTCGTCCAGGACGTCAAGGGCGACATCTCCGGCCTCTCCCGCCCCGGCGACCCCGCGGGCAAGGCCAACGCCGCCCTGACCGAGCGCGCCGCCCGCATCGGCTTCGCCGACTTCGCCTACCGCGCCGCCCCGGTGGTCTTCTGGGACCTCTTCGGCCAGCAGGGCCACCCCGTCCGCACCACGGTCAGCGAGCTCGGCCCCCTGCTCCTCGCCCGGATGATGGAGCTCTCCGACGCCCAGGAGGGCGTCCTCAACATCGCCTTCCGCGTCGCCGACGAGCAGGGCCTCGCCCTCCTCGACCTCAAGGACCTCCAGGCGATGCTCTCCTGGCTCGCCGAGAACGCGAAGGACATCTCCAGGACCTGGGGCAACGTCACCACCGCCTCGGTCGGCGCCATCCAGCGCGCCCTCCTCGTCCTCGAGAACCAGGGCGCCGCCGCCTTCCTCGGCGAGCCGGCGCTCGATCTCGCCGACCTCATCGCCACCGACGCCGACGGCCGCGGCCGCGTCAACGTCCTGATGTCCGACCGCCTGATGCAGTCGCCGCGCCTCTACGCCATGTTCCTGCTCTGGCTCCTCTCCGAGCTCTTCGAGCGCCTCCCCGAGGTCGGCGACCCGGAGAAGCCCGTCCTCGTCTTCTTCTTCGACGAGGCCCACCTCCTCTTCACCGACGCGCCGAAGGCCCTGACCGACAAGGTCGTCCAGGTCGTCCGCCTGATCCGCTCCAAGGGGGTCGGGGTCTACTTCTGCACCCAGAACCCCGACGACGTCCCCGGCGACGTCCTCGCCCAGCTCGGCAACCGCGTCCAGCACGCGCTCCGCGCCTTCACCCCCCGCGACGCCAAGGCGCTGCGCCAGGCCGCCGAGACCTTCCGCCCCAACCCCGCCTTCGACACCGAGACCGCGATCCGCGAGGTCGGCACCGGCGAGGCCGTCGTCTCCCTCCTCGAGGCCAAGGGCGTCCCCGCCATGGTCAGCCGCACCCTGATCCGCCCCCCCGAATCCCGCATGGGCCC
>CAZEGY010000586.1:0-1808 GCA_964511815.1 uncultured Rhodovulum sp. | reverse complement strand
TGCTGAACCCGCTCGGCGTGCCGAGCCGGATGAACGTCGGCCAGATCCTCGAGACGCACATGGGCTGGGCCGCGCGCGGCCTCGGCCGGGCGATCGACGAGGGCCTGCAGGAGTACCGCCACAAGGGAGACATGACGCCGCTCAAGGAGGCGATGAAGATCGCCTACGGCGAGGACGTCTACAACGACGCCATCGCCGAGCTGCCCACGGAGCAGTTCCTCGAGGTGGCCGGCAACGTCACCGCCGGCGTGCCGATCGCCACCCCGGTCTTCGACGGCGCCAAGGAGGCGGACGTCAACGACGCGCTGCAGCGCGCTGGCTTCGACACCTCCGGCCAGTCGATCGTCTTCGACGGCCGCTCGGGCGAGCAGTTCACCCGCCCGGTGACGGTCGGGGTGAAGTACCTGCTGAAGCTGCACCATCTGGTGGACGACAAGATCCACGCGCGGAGCACGGGCCCGTACAGCCTCGTCACCCAGCAGCCGCTGGGCGGCAAGGCGCAGTTCGGCGGCCAGCGCTTCGGCGAGATGGAGGTCTGGGCGCTCGAGGCCTACGGCGCGGCCTACACCCTGCAGGAGATGCTGACGGTGAAGTCGGACGACGTGGCGGGCCGCACCAAGGTCTACGAGTCGATCGTCAAGGGCGAGGACAACTTCGAGGCCGGCGTGCCGGAATCGTTCAACGTCCTCGTCAAGGAGATCCGCTCGCTCGGGCTGAATATCGAGCTTCTGGACTCGGAAGCGGAGTAGCTGTCGCGTGGACGCACGAAGCGACTACATCTTCATCGGCGGCTGCGCCCGAAGCGGGACCACGGCCCTCTGCGCGTTGATGAACGCGCACGAGGACGTCCTGATCGGGCACGAGCGCTACTTCTTCCTCTGGAGGCAGCGCGCGGTAGGGCCGGAGCACATGACGCTCGAGCGCTTCATGGCGCTCGACGAGGGCGACACGCACCCGGCCGTCCGCAGCCAGTTCGACGTGGTGCCTTCCGCGAAGCGGACGCGGACCGACCTCCGGCTCGGGGACAAGTACCCTGAGCTGTTCATGGTCTACGACCACGTCTGGCGGACGTTCCCGAACGCCCGGGTGCTCTACATCGTCCGCGATCCGCGCTACGTCGCCTTGAGCTTCCAGAAGCGGGCCGACGACCCGGCCGATACCTTCAACCGGTCGGGGCGCCGTGCCGTCCGGGAGTGGAACGAGAGCGTCCGTACCACCCTCGAGGCCATCGACGCCGGGCGCCCCATCTCGGTCGTGTCCTACGACCGGATCTTCAGCTCGGTCGAGGCGGCGCGGACGCTCTTTGCGGCATTCGACCTCGACCCCGACGCCGTCGACCAGGCCTTCCTCGCGTCCCTCGTCCGGGACCCGTCGCGCCGGAAGCCGCTGCCGCCGCACCTGCTCTCGCGCGACGGCCGCTTGCGCAGCTACGTCGAGCTCATGGCCGACTGGAAGGCGTACCGGACCCTGACGCAGGACCATTGCCTTCTTTCTGATGAACACAGGATGCCCGGCCGGCGCCCCGCGGCGCCCGCCCCCGCCTCCCCGCTAGAAAGGGAATATCCGTGAACCAGGAACTGACCAACCCGTTCGCCCCGGTCGCTCCGCTGCGCACCTTCGACGAGATCAAGATCTCGCTGGCCTCGCCCGAGCGGATCCTCTCGTGGTCCTTCGGCGAGATCAAGAAGCCCGAGACCATCAACTACCGCACCTTCAAGCCGGAGCGCGACGGCCTGTTCTGCGCCCGCATCTTCGGGCCGATCAAGGACTACGAGTGCCTGTGCGGCAAGTACAAGCGCATGAAGTAC
>CAZEGY010000585.1:0-1813 GCA_964511815.1 uncultured Rhodovulum sp. | reverse complement strand
CCGCCGACGCCATCGCCGTCAACGGCCCGTTCGACGGCTTCATCGTCCAGGGCGGCACCACCGGCGTCGTGCAGGCGATGATGGACGCCGGCCACGCCTTCGTCCCCGTCGCCGGCGAGGCCGAGAACGGCTTCCGCAAGCTCGTCGCCCAGCACTCCGAGGAAGGGCTGAAGGGCATCTCCATCGGCCAGTCGCCGGGGCTGGTGGCGATCTCGATGAAGGCGGCGATCTCGGCGCTGGAAGGCAACCCGATGCCGCAGCTGATCTCGGTGCCGCTGCCCGAGGTCGACTACACCCAGCTCGAGGACGGGGTGAACTTCTGGTCCGACCTGCCGGACAACTTCTTCACGGTGAACGAGTTTCCGCCCTGCGGCGTGAACATCTCGGGCCCGGCGATCATGGCGCAGACCGAAGCCGACATCAACTGAGCCCCGTTCCCGGCGGCCGGCCGTCCCGGCCGCCGGACCAGTCCCGCACGAGGCCGCATTGCCGACCGACGCGCCCCACGTCCAGCTCAGCGGCGTCTCGAAGTTCTTCCAGGGCGTCCGCGCGCTGGAGGACGTCGACTTCGCCTGCCGCCGCGGCTCGATCCACGCCGTCCTCGGCGAGAACGGCGCCGGCAAGTCGACGCTCATCAAGGTCATGTCGGGCGTGCTGCGCCCCGACGCCGGCGAGATGCGCCTCGACGGCCGCCCGGTCGCCTTCGCCAGCCCGTCGGAGGCGGCGAAGGCCGGCATCGTCTGCATCTTCCAGGAGCTTTCGCTCATCCCCGACCTCACGGTCGCCGACAACGTCTCGATCTCCGACCCGCCGAAGCGCCTCGGCCTCATCGACCGCCGCGCCCAGCGCGACCGCGCCGCGCGGCTGCTCGCCCGCATCAAGTGCGAGGACGTCGACCCCCGCGCGCTCGTCCGCGACCTCAGCCTGTCGCGCCGGCAGATGGTCGAGATCGCCAAGGCCATCGGCCGCGACCCCTCGGTCCTCATCCTCGACGAGGCCACCTCGGCGCTCACCAGCCGCGACGTCGAGACCGTCTACGGCCTCCTCGCCGACCTCAAGGCCCAGGGGGTCGCCAGCGTCTTCATCTCCCACCGCATGCACGAGGTCGACGCCCTCTGCGACACCCTCTCCGTGTTCCGCAACGGCCGCCACATCGAGACCTTCCCCAAGGGCGCCCGCTCGGGCCGCGAGATCGTCAACCTGATGATCGGCCGCGACGTCGAGGCGCAGTTCCCGCCGAAGCCCGCGCGCCCCCGCCCCGCCCCCCTCCTCGAAGTGAAGGGCCTGCGCTGGGAGCCCCGCCTCAAGGGCGTCGACCTCGCCGTCGGCCGCGGCGAGATCGTCGGCCTCGGCGGCCTCGACGGCCAGGGCCAGAAGGAGCTGCTCCTCGCCCTCTTCGGCGTCCTGCGCGGCGTCGAGGGCGACGTCCGCATCGGCGAGGCCCGCGGCGTCCCCGCCTCGCCCGCCGCCGCCAAGTCCGCCCGCGTCCGCACCGCCCTCGTCCCCGAGGACCGCAAGACCGAAGGCCTGATGCTCGCCCGCCCCATCGCCGACAACCTCCTCGCCGCCTCCTGGGCCGCCGTCTCCCGCGGCCCCTTCATCGACGAGGCCCGCGCCACCGCCGCCGTCGACGGCGCCCTCGCCAAGCTGCAGATCAGGATCGGCCGCCCCGAGGACCCGGTGGCCACCCTCTCCGGCGGCAACCAGCAGAAGGTGGTGATCGCCAAGTGGCTGATGATCGCCCCCGACCTCATCCTGCTCAACGACCCGACCCGCGGCATCGACGTCGGCACCAAGCAGGAGCTCTACCGCC
>CAZEGY010000584.1:0-1818 GCA_964511815.1 uncultured Rhodovulum sp. | reverse complement strand
CGCTACGACGAGTTCTGCGCCCATTACGGCATGGTCGCGAGCCGCTGCAATCCCGGCGAGGCGCACGAGAACGGCGCGGTGGAGTCCCACAACCGCCACCTCAAGACCGCACTCGACCAGGCGCTGATCCTGCGCGGCTCCCGCGACTTCACCGAGCTCGCCGATTGGCGGCGGTTCGTCGACCAGCTCGTCGCCCGCAGGAACCGCCGCCGGGAAGACGCGCTGCGCACCGAGGCCTCGGCGCTGCGTCCGCTGCCCGCCCGGCGCGCCACCGACTTCACCGAGATCGTCGCCCGCGTCACCAGGACCGGCGGCTTCATGGTCCACAACATCTTCTACAGCGCGCCCTCGCGGCTGATCGGCCAGCGTCTGCGCGTCCACGTCTACGACGACCGGATCGAGGCATGGCTCGGCGCCACCCACGTCGTCAGCCATCCGCGCCTGCGCGGCCGCGGCGACGGCGTCCGCCGGCACCGTGTCGACTATCGCCACGTCATCCACGCGCTCCGCCGCAAGCCGCAGGCGCTGGCCGGATCGGTCTACCGCGACGGCCTCTTCCCTCGCAGCGAATACGCCGCCGCCTGGGCCGCGCTCTCCGAGGCGCTGCCGCGACGAGATGCCTGCCGCCGCATGGTCGATCTGCTCTGGCTCGCCCACGACGAGGCCTGCGAAGCCGAGCTCGCGGCGCTGATTGCCGAGGAGCTGGCTGTCGGGCGACTGCCGGGCGACTGCCGGGCGACTGCCGGGCGCGCGCGAGCTGAAGATGCGGCTCGAGCCGCGTCGACGGTCGCTGCCCGCCGACGTGCCGGTGGCGCTCACCGAACTCGCCAGCTTCGATGCCCTGCTGGAGACGTGCGCATGACCTCCCCCTCCATGTCCACGACTGCGCGGGCCGTCGATGTTCACGCGCTGCCCGCCATGCTGACAGCACTGCGCCTGCCGAGCTTCCACTGCCACTGGCCGGCGCTCGCCGAGCGCGCCGACAAGGAGGGATGGCCCGCGGCCCGCTTCCTCGCCGCTCTCGCCGAGGTCGAGATCGCCGAGCGCGAGACCCGCCGCATTCGCCGTCACCTGATCGAGTCCCGCCTGCCGGGTGGCAAGACGCTCGCGACCTTCGACTTCAAGGCCCTGCCCAGCGTCCCCCGCGCCCGCGTCGAGGCGCTCGCCGCCGGCGACTGGGTCGAGACCGGCGCCAATCTGATCGCCATCGGCAACAGCGGCGCAGGCAAGACCCACCTTCTCTGCGCCGTCGGTCACGCCCTCGTCGAAGCCGGTCGCCGCGTCCTCTACACCCGCACCACCGATCTCGTGCAGAAGCTCCAGGCCGCCCGGCGCGACCTCGTTCTCGAGGCCGCGCTCGCCAAGCTCGATCGCTTCGACCTCATCATCCTCGACGACATCGGCTATGCCCAGAAGGACCAGGCCGAGACCTCCGTCCTCTTCGAGCTCATCGCCCGGCGCTACGAGACCCGAAGCCTCGCCATCGCCGCCAACCAGCCATTCAGCGCCTGGGACCGCATCTTTCCCGACCAGGCCGTCACCGTCGCCGCCATCGACAGGCTCGTCCACCACGCGACCATTCTCGAAATGAACGTCGACAGCTACCGACGCCGCTCCGCGGCGGACCGCACCGCCGCAAAGGCTGACCGCTCAACGACAACCGCTGGCGACAACCTCGCCGACACCCATCATCACGCCGACAGCGACAGCATCGGCGACAACATCGGGGAGAACCTCACAGCCTGAAAGCAACCGCCGTGGCGGCCATCACCGGCCAACTCGGTTGTCGGTAGCGGACATCGAGGTTGACGCTCTACA
>CAZEGY010000583.1:0-1827 GCA_964511815.1 uncultured Rhodovulum sp. | reverse complement strand
CCGAAGCCCAAGGTCGCCGCCTGGGACATCCTGCGCGACCATGCCAGGCGCGGCCGCGCCGCCGGCAACCACGGCGACCTCTACGACAACCGCGACCGCGGCCACTCCCGCCTCGACCCCAAGGCGCACCCCCAGCTCACCGCCATCCGCTATTCCGAGGCCGCCCGCGCCGCCGACATCGACTACGGCCTGAACGAGAGCCTGACCTTCGACCGGCCCACCTTCGGCAACTCCTCCACCGCGCTGACCGGCGGCGCCCTCTGGCGCAGCCTGCCGCGCTACGCCATGACCCGCCCCGACGGCACCGGCCCCCTGCGCCTCTGGCAGAACGCCAGCGCCAACCAGCTCTACGTCTACCCCGCCCACAAGGACTACGGCGACGCCAAGCGGAAGGACGGCGTCGGCGACCTCTTCCCCGCCAATACCCCCTACGTCATCGTTACCCGCGGCTCCTCGGGCTCCGACCAGCCCTTCCTCGACGCCATCGCCATGATCCTGGCCGCCTTCCGCCCCGACACCAAGGCGCGGCTCACCGCCGAGAACCTGATCGTCCCCACGGTGCAGATGGTCTTCCGCCGCTCGCAGCAGAACGTCCTCTCCCGCGACGACTACATGAGCGCCGCCGCCAACCCGGCCGCCTTTGAGCGCTTCAACCTCAACCTCGCGCGCATGGTCAGCCTCGCCAACTCGATCCAGCCCGACGCCATCCCGCCGCAGGTCACCATCCGCATGCTCGAGGAGGACCTCGGGCAGGAGGGCACCGACTACTTCGGCGAGGGCCTCTCCGAGCAGCTCTTCGACACCCCCGGGGCCATCGCCCGCATCTGGCGCTCCAAGGCCTTCACCCGCGCCATGACCGTCACCGCCGCCGAGACCGCGGACCCCAACGGCCGCCCCCTCACCTTCTCCTGGCGCCTGCTGCAGGGCGACCCCGGCCGCGTGCGCATCGCCCCCGCCGAGGACGGCCGCTCCGCCCGCATCGAGGTCGACTGGCACGAGCCCTTCGCGATCTCCAAGGACAACCCGATCCGCTCCGCCCGCGTCGACATCGGCGTCTTCGCCAACAACGGCGTGCACGACAGCGCGCCGGCCATCCTCAGCCTGGCCTTCCCCAGCCACGAGACCCGCCGCTACGAGGCGGGACCGGACGGGACCCCGCGCATCGCCGCCATCGACTACGCCGACCCGGCGAAGGCCGGGGCCTACGCCGACCCGATGCTGATGGCCCGCGCCGACTGGCGCGACGACTTCGCCTATGCCCCGGACGGCGCGCCGCTCGGCTGGACCCGCACCCGCGGCGCCCTGGTCGAGGACTTCGCCCCCGACGGCGCGCGCATCCTCACCCGCGCCCCCGACGGCAGCCCGCTGGCGCTCGAGGCCGTCGCCTACCCGCTGCGCCGCGATGCCCAGGGGCGGCTCACCGTCGAGGAGATCGCCGCCGGCCAGCCGTGATGTTCCGCGCGCGGAACATTCTCCGGCTCAGCGCGCCGGCTTGCGCGCCGCCCTCGCCCTCGCGAAGGCCAGGAAGGCCGCCTCGGGGCTGGTGAGCCGCGGCCGCCCGCTGGCCGTCCACATCCTGACCCACTCCGCCTCCAGCCAGTAGGGATCGTAGCCCGGCGCCGCCGCGCGCACCCGCTCGTGGATGTCCGGGGGCAGCCGGGGCCCCTCCCCCGCCAGCTCGCCCCCCAGCCGGCCGCGCGCGCGCACCACCACCATGTCGGCCTCGTCCAGGCTCAGCCGGTAGTCCGGCAGCCCGTCCTCCGCCGCCATGTCGCGGATCATCTTGCGGAAGACCCGCCGGGGCGAGGTCGAGCCCGACTTCTTCAG
>CAZEGY010000582.1:0-1834 GCA_964511815.1 uncultured Rhodovulum sp. | reverse complement strand
TTCTCGATGGCGTGGAGGCCCTCGCGGGACAGGGTGGTGGTGGTCATGCGTTTCCTCCCAGATCGTTGCTGGTGCCGGGTCACTCCGGCAGGTGGGTTCCCTTGACGGTGCGCGAATGGCCGCGGAACTCGGCGATGCGCTCGCCGCGGTCGTTCGTCACCTGCACGTCGTAGATGCCGCCGCGGCCGGCGCGATGGACCTCGCGCGCGGTGGCGGTGAGACGGTCGCCGGCGCGGCCCGGGGCGATGTAGGTGATCGACGCCTGATGGCCGACGGTGCGCTGGTTGTAGGTGTTGCAGGCGAAGGCGAAGGCCGAATCGGCCACCGAGAAGATGAAGCCGCCGTGGGCGTTGCCGTGGCCGTTCAGCATGTCCTCGGTGATCGGCATGGAGAGCGTCGCCTCGCCGGGCGCGATGCGCTCGATCTGCATCCCGAGGCGCTGCGAGGCCCAGTCGGTCGACAACATCGCCTCGGCGCAGGCCTCGGCGAGCTGTTGCGGGGAGAGGGCGGCGGCCGACAGCGTGGCGGTGGTCATTGGCCCGTGAACTCCGGCTTGCGCTTGTCGAGGAAGGCGATGACGCCCTCGGCGTAGTCGTCGGTGCGCCCGGCCTCGCGCTGGAGGTCGCGCTCGAGGTCGAGCTGGGCGTCGAGGGTGTTGCCGGCTGCGGCCTGGATCGCCCGCTTGGTGAGGCCGAGGCCCTTGGTCGGGCCGGCGGCGAGCCGCTTCGCGATCGCCGTGGCCTCGGGGAGGAGGGCGTCGTCGTCGACGGCCTGCCAGATCAGGCCCCAGTCGGCGGCCCGTTCCGCCGGCAGCGGCTCGGCGAGGAGGGCGAGCGCCTTGGCGCGGGGCTCGCCGAGGATGCGGGCGAGCGACCAGCTGCCGCCGGCGTCGGGGACGAGGCCGATCCGGGCGAACGCCTGGATGAACTTCGCCGAGCGCGCGGCGAGGACGATGTCGCAGGCGAGCGCGATGTTGGCGCCGGCGCCGGCGGCGACGCCGTTGACGGCGCAGACCACCGGCTTCTCGAGGGCGCGGATCAGGCGGAGCGTCGGGTTGTAGAAGGTCTCGAGCGTCGCGCCGAGGTCGGGGGCGGCGCCGCCCTTGCGGGGGTCGCGGTCGCCGAGGTCCTGGCCGGCGGAGAAGCCGCGGCCGGCGCCGGTGAGGAGGACGGCGCGCACGGCGGCGTCGGAGGCGGCGCGCTGGAAGCCGGCGCGGAGGGCGCGGTGCATCGGCTCGTTGAAGGCGTTGAGCTTGTCCGGGCGGTTGAGCGTCAGGGTCAGGACGCCCGCGTCGAGCGCGACGAGCACGGTATCCGGCACGGTATCCGATTGGGTCATTCCGGTTCCTCCCGCGGCCCCGGCGAACGAAGGTGTCGCCGTTTCGGCTCGCGTCGAAAAAAGTTGTTGCATAAACCGACCGGCCGGTCAATGATAATTCGAACGGGAGAGTGTGGCGGCGCCGGGGTGCCGCCTGATACGCTCCCGGGACGCGCAACGACGCATGACCCATCAGGGGGAGGAAACCCGAATGAAGACCATGACCGCGCTCGCGACCCTCGCCGCGCTCGGGCTCGCCACCGCGGCGACGGCCGAGATTCGGCTTGGCGCCACGTTGTCGGAGACCGGCCCGGCGGCGTTTCTCGGCGATCCCGAGGCGAAGACGCTGAAGATGCTCGTCGAGAAGCTCAACGCCGCCGGCGGGATCGACGGCGAGGAGATCGCGCTGACGCTGTACGACGACGGCGGCGACCCGAACAAGGCGCGGACCTTCGCGACCCGGCTCGTCGAGGACGACGAGGTCGTGGCGATCATCGGCGGCACCACCACCGGCACC
>CAZEGY010000581.1:0-1838 GCA_964511815.1 uncultured Rhodovulum sp. | reverse complement strand
GGGTCGGCGCGGTCGAATCGAACGTCATGCTGAGCGCGGAGCGGCCCGCCGGCCCCGCGCTCTGAGCAGGTGGCGGCGGGATCCTGCGTCGATCGCACGCTGGCGAGCGGACCCCTGTTGTGCTAGCGCCGGAGACGGGTGTTGTGGGGGCGCCGCTTTCGGCGTCGTTCGGCGGGGCCGTGAGCCCCGCTCAGCAGGAGCGGAGCCATGGGATGTGACGAGTTCGAGTTCGTCGACCGGACGGGTGCCGGCGCAGGGGACGCGGTCGCGAGCGTCGGCGTCCAGGCGGCGGCGCTCCCGACCACCGCCCGGGCAGCGGCGCGGCTGCCTGTCTGGTCGAACGACCAGATCGCCGACTTTCTCGTCGACGGCTACTGGAGCAAGCGGTCCTTCAACCTGTCGTCGAACGGCACCGAGGCGAAGGCCGGCGTCATCCACTACAATCTCTCCCCCCTCACGGCCGCGGGACGTGCCCTCGCCGAGAAGGCGATCGCGCTCTACGAGGCGGTGCTCGACGTCGACTTCGTGCGCACGACATCGAGCTCGACGGGGGTGGTCGACATCTTCTTCGACGACGCCGCGGCCGGTGCCTTCACCACGACATGGGCCCGCGGTCAGGCGCTCCGCTTCTCGGTGGTCAACGTCGGGCTCGACTGGCTCCGCGACTACGGCAAGGAGGTCGGTTCCTACGCCTTCCAGACCTACGTCCACGAGATCGGCCATGCGCTCGGCCTCGGCCATGCCGGCAACTACAACGGCTCCGCCACCTACGTGACGAGCACGGGCAATCCCCGCTACGGCAGCAACTCCAACCACTATCTGAACGACAGCTGGCAGGCGTCGGTCATGTCGTACTTCACCCAGGCGGAGAACACGACGATCAATGCCAGCTACGCCTACGTGATCTCGCCGATGGTCGCGGACTGGATCGCCCTCGACACGCTCTATCCGATGCGGACCGCCTTCGCCGGCAACACGACCTGGGGCTTCCACACCAACATCAAGCAGACGGTCTTCGCCGATCTCGCGCGCCATGCCGCCAGCACCGCCTTCACGATCATCGACGGCGGCGGCGTCGACACCGTCGACTTCTCGGGCTTCGCGGCGAACCAGAAGATCAGCCTCGTCCCCGGGTCCTACTCCGACATCGGCGGGTTGATCGGCAACATGAGCATCGCGAAGGGGACGGTCATCGAGAAAGCCATCGGCGGCTCCGGCAACGACGTCATTTCGGGCAATGGCGCCAACAACGTGCTCGACGGCGGCGGCGGACGCGACCGCCTCTTCGGCGGGGGCGGCCAGGATTCCCTCCTCGGCGGCGCGGGTGCCGACGAGCTGCACGGCGGCGACGGGGGCGACGTGCTCACCGGCGGCGCCGGGGCGGACCGGCTCTACGGCGGCAACGGCAACGACCGGCTGATCGGCCTCGCCGGGTCGGACACGCTGACGGGGGGCAACGGCTCCGACGTCTTCGTCTACCGTTCGGTCGCCGATTCGCCCTACCGGGCGGGCGACGTCATCACCGGGGGCGCGGGCTTCGACAAGCCGGGCGCGGCGGCGGGCGATCTCATCGACCTCACCGGCCTCGGCGACCTGAAGTGGGGCGGCACCGGCCGCGGCTCGATCTCGCTCAAGAACGTCGCCGGCGACACCTACTGCTACGTCCACACCGACGGCGACGGGATCCCGGACTTCGAGATCCGCATCGTCGACGGCAACGTCGGGGCGGGCGCCTACACGCAGGCGGACTTCCTTTTCGTCTGACGCCCGGCTCCCCGCGTCGCTGCCCGTTAACGACTCAATCCCGACTGTTTTACTGGCCATACGCTTTCCATACC
>CAZEGY010000580.1:0-1852 GCA_964511815.1 uncultured Rhodovulum sp. | reverse complement strand
GAGGTTCCGGTCGAGTCTCCGGTGGACATTCCCGGCGACACGCTGCCGGAGGTGCCGGTCGGGTCTCCGGTGGACGTTCCCGGCGACGCGCCGCCGGAGGTGCCGGTCGAGGAGCCCGGCGCTTCCGCCGGGACGGAGCCCGAGGCGAGTGGCGAGGCGGGCGGCGAGGCGGACGCAGCGTCGGGGCCGCAGGAGATCGAGACGTTCTACCTCTTCACGCGCGCCCCGCGCCGGCGGCCCGAGCGCGCCGAGCGGCCGGAGCGGCGCCGCGACGCCAAGCCGAAGGGCAAGCCCCGCCACGGCGACGGCGAGGCCCGCGACAAGGCGCGGACCGGCGGGCCGGACGAGCGCAAGGGCAAACGCGAGGGCGGCCGGGAGGGGGCCAAGCGCGAAGCGGCGCCGGCGCGGCCGCCGCGGCCGGAGAAGCCGGTCGATCCCGACAGCCCGTTCGCCGCGCTGATGGCCCTGAAGCTCAAGGGCTGACCGGCGGTGGTCGGAGGCGAGCCGTCGATTCGCCTCGACAAGTGGCTCTGGCACGCCCGCTTCTGCAAGTCGCGGGCGCTCGCCGCCCGGCTGGTCGGCGACGGCGCCGTGCGGGTGAACGCCGTGCGGGTGACGAAGCCCGCGACCCCGGTCCGCGTCGGCGACGGCCTGAGTTTCGCGCAGGGCGGGCGGATCCGGGTGCTGCGGGTGCTCGCCCTCGGCACCCGCCGCGGCCCGGCGCCGGAGGCGCAGGGGCTCTATCTCGACCTCGAAACGAGCGCGGCCGCGGCGGCGGCGCCTGACGAAGCCGTGACCGCGCCCCTTGAACCCGACCGGCAGGCTGATAAATAGCGCGCAGCGGAGTGTGACAGGCCCGCGGAGAGACGAGTTATATCGAGGCCTGGGCCCATGACCTACGTCGTGACCGACAACTGCATCGCGTGCAAATACACCGACTGCGTGGAGGTCTGCCCCGTGGACTGCTTCTACGAGGGCGAGAACATGCTGGTCATCCATCCCGACGAGTGCATCGACTGCGGGGTCTGCGAGCCGGAGTGCCCGGCCGACGCCATCCGCCCGGACACCGAGCCGAACCTCGAGGAGTGGGTCGAGTTCAACCGCAAGTATTCCGAGCAATGGCCGGTGCTCGTCACCCGTCGCGATCCGCTTCCGGGGGCCGAGGAGCGCGACGGCGAGACCGGCAAGCGCGAGAAGTACTTCTCGGAAGCCCCCGGCGAAGGCGGCTGAATCCCGCCGTTCCGGCTTTCACCGCTGCGTGCACGGGGGGTTAGCCGGGGTTGAAACGTTTGCCTCACGTAACCACGTGGTGGGTACGGGATTGGTTTGACTTCCCTCCAAGCGGAATCTCTGCTACAAGGGCGGTCCAACAACGTGGTCTGGAAGATCGGCCGGACGAGACCGGCCCAAGGCCTGCAATGCCCTGATGAAGCGGTCGAATCGATCTGCAGCGGCAGATCGGGGGCGGCTGTTTCGGTGTGGCGTCGGGTAGAAGCCCGGCTGACAGTCAGAAGGATAAGACGCGCGACATGAGCAAGATCAGGAAGGCGACGGAGTTCCGTCCGAACGATTTCGTCGTGTACCCCGCGCATGGCGTCGGGCGGATCGTCTCGATCGACGAGCAGGAAGTTGCCGGGCTGAAGCTCGAGATGTTCGTGATCTCCTTCGAGAAGGACAAGATGACGCTGCGCGTCCCCGTCGCCAAGGCGAGCTCGGTCGGGATGCGCCCGCTGTCGTCCGGCGACATCGTCGAGCGGGCGCTCGACACGCTCAAGGGCCGGGCCCGGGTCAAGCGCGCCATGTGGTCGCGCCGGGCGCAGGAGTACGAGCAGAAGATCAACTCGGGCGACCT
>CAZEGY010000579.1:0-1856 GCA_964511815.1 uncultured Rhodovulum sp. | reverse complement strand
ACGCGACGCGACAGCGACTTGAAGAACTGGTCGTCGAAGACGACGTGATGCCTAGGCATCTGCGCGGCGCTGGCGCAGTTCGGCCGCCCGGGCCGCGATCTTGGCTTGCTGGTCCGCCGGGAGGTCATCCCAGTTGTGGACGACGCCGGCTGGGATGATGCCAGCGGATCCAGTGAGAGCGGATGACGGGAATCGAACCCGCGTTCTCAGCTTGGGAAGCTGATGTTCTACCATTGAACTACATCCGCGTGAGGCGCCCAACGATAGCGGCGCCGTTGGTGAGCCGTCGTCAGACGCCGCGGGCGTCGATCGCGCCCTGGTCGTAGGGCTCGATCATGATGCACTCGCCGGGGCACTCCTCAGCGGCTTCGACGGCCGTGTCGATCAGCGAGTCGGGGATGCGGGCGACACCCCTGCCGGAGTCCGGGCCGTGACCGGCTCCCTCGGCGCCGTCGAAGATGATCGTTGTTCCGAAGTGCGACGCCTCCTCCTTCACCACCCACAGGCCATCGTCACGCCCGACGAAGACGTCAGGACAGATCTCCGAGCAGATTCCGTCTCCTGTACACAGGTCCTGGTCGATCCAAACCATCAATGCGGTCGCGGCCATGCGGGTTCCTTCCGGGAGAGTGTTTCCGACACGTCCGTTCTATCGCCGAACCGTCGTCCCGCCTGACTCAGCGCCGCTGACGGCCTGACTCCACCGACACCTGATGAGTAGCGTGTCGCCGTGATCCTCTCCGATCGAACGCTGCGCGAGCAGCTCGCCGCCGGGCGAATCGTCATCGAGCCCCTCGACGAATCGCTGATCCAGCCGTCGTCGATCGACGTCCGCATGTCGAATCTGTTCCGAGTGTTCCGCAACCACACCCAGGGTGTGATCGACGTGAAGCAGGACATGGACAACCTCACCGAGCTGATCGAGATCCCGCTGGATTCGGACCAGCCGTTCATGTTGCACCCCGGCGAGTTCGTGCTCGGCTCGACGCTCGAGCGGATCGCCGTCCCCGACGATCTGGTCGGCCGTGTCGAGGGCAAGTCGAGTCTCGGTCGCCTCGGCCTGCTGATCCACTCCACGGCCGGTTTCATCGACGCCGGGTTCGACGGTCACATCACGCTCGAACTGGCGAACGTGGCGAGCCTGCCGATCACGCTCTACCCCGGGATGAAGATCGGCCAGATCAGCTTCATGACCATGACGACGCCGGCGGAGCGCCCGTACGGATCGGGTGCTTCCGGCTCGAAGTACCAGGGCCAGCGGGGGCCGACGCCGAGCCGCTACTTCGAGAACTTCCGGTCGTCGGAATAGCGGCGCACCTTCGTCTTCTTGCCGCGCATGGTCGTGGTGCCCATCGCAGCGACGACGCTGTCGACCGCGCCCGCGGGCACGCCGACCACCGAGTAGTTGTCGGTGATGCGGATCGGCCCGATCTCGCGTCCTGACAGACCGGTCTCGTTGGCGATCGCACCCACGAGGTCGCCCGGGCGCACGCCGCCCTTGCGGCCGAGGCTCACGTAGACGAACTCCGTGTCGCCGTTCGACTGTGGCTTGGCACCGCGCTCGCCGTCACGATCGCGGCGGCCGTTCTTGCCGGCTTTGTCGAACTTGCCCTTCTCGAACTTGCCGCTCTTCTTGCCGTCGTAGGGCTTGCCGTCCCACGATTTGCCGTCATAGTTCTTGCGCTCGCCCTTCTTGGCGTCGTTGCGGAACCGTTCGGACGCGTCGGGGATCTCCCGCTCGTCGAGCAGCGCGCCGCGCTCGGCGTGCACGAGCTTGATCGCGGCCAGCGCGATGTTGCGATCGCTGTCCTCGCCGGCGAGCGCGTGCAGGATCGTCGCGTAGTCCTCGAGATCGG
>CAZEGY010000578.1:0-1858 GCA_964511815.1 uncultured Rhodovulum sp. | reverse complement strand
CCATGACGAGCACGGTGACGGTGGCCCCCGAGACGATGTCGACCTGCGGCGGCTTCGCCGCGCCGGCGGCGACGCTGCCGAGCTCCTGCCCGATCAGGCCGTTCAGCGACGCCATCACCTTCGCCTCGGGGATGCCGATCAGCACGATCGGCTCGTGATGCTCGACGAGCTTCAGCCCGTGCACGGTGCCGCTCGCGTCGATGCCGACGAGAATGCGGATCGGCTTGCCGGAATAGCCGAGCGAGGTGGTGAGGTCGGTGTTGAGATAGACCCAGCCGATGCGCGCGCCCCCGGCGTCGAGCACCGGCACCAGCGGCGGCTCGCCCTCGGGCGCACCGAAGCCGGCCGCCCCGGGGAAGAGGTCGGCCGGGGCGACGTCGGCGAGGAACTCCGACAGCGTCTTCGCCTGCGCGAGGCTGGCGAGCGCGAGGCAGAGGAGGAGCGCGAGCACCGCGGTGGCGGCTCGGCTCATGGCTCCCGTGATCCGCACCTCGCCTCTCCTTCGTGGCCGCTCCGGTCCGGTTTGCCCCACGGGCGGGCCGACTTCTTTGATGGAGGTCAAATAGCGGAGGGTAATCGAAGAGCGTCGCGTTCCGGCGCGGCCATCGCCGCGAGGCGGCCGCGCCGCAGCGATGCTTCGCCAGTCTCGACGGCGCACCCATCTGACTACTCGCTTTACGAGTATGAACGCACGGTTAACGTGGCACGGACAATTCAGCGATATCAACGACTTGACCCACGTCTCGCGCGCGAGACGCCCATGCGCAGGCACGCCTTTCGGGTGGCCTCGGCGCGATCGCGTGCGGCGCCTTCACCCCGCGCGGCGGGATCAGCCGCCCTTGACCATCGGGTCGGTGATGCGGCGGTGCTCCTGGAGGGCGAAGCGGTCGGTCATGCCGGCGATGTAGTCGGCGACGACGCGGGCGCGGTCGGTCGGGTCGAGGGCGGCGCAGGCGTTCCAGTCGTCGGGCATGAGCTCGGGCGCCTCGAAGAAGGTCGCGAAGAGTTCCTCGATCACCATGCGCGCCTTGCGGCGCATCCGCTGCACCGCCCAGTGGCGGTACATGCGGACGTAGAGGAACCGCCGGATCTCCTTCAGCTCGGTGAAGGTGCCGTCGGCGAAGCGGACGACCGGGTGGCCGAGGGCGCGGACGGCGTCGGCGGAGGCGGGCGCGGCGTCGGCGAGCCGGGTGCGGCTCGTCGCGAGGACGTCCTCGACGAGGAGGCCGAAGAAGCGGCGGAGCGCCTCGTGCTCGCGGCGCGCCGGCGCGAGGGTCGGCCAGCGCGCGTCGACCGCGGCGATGCACGGGCCGATCAGCGGCAGGCGGCGGAGATCCTCGAGGGTGAAGAGCCCGGCGCGGAGGCCGTCGGCGAGATCGTGGTTGTTGTAGGCGATGTCGTCGGAGATCGCCGCGACCTGAGCCTCGGCGCTCGCGTGCGTGTGGAGCTCGAGGTCGTGGAGGGCGTCGTACTCGGCGAGGGCGAACGGGACGTCGCCCCCCGCTCCGGCAATCACCGGGCCGTTGTGCTTGGCGATGCCCTCGAGGGTCTCCCACGTCAGGTTCAGGCCGTCGAAGTCGGCGTAGTGGGCCTCGAGCCGGGTGACGATCTTGATCGCCTGGGCGTTGTGGTCGAAGCCGCCATAGGGCGCCATCAGCGCCTGGAGGGCGTCCTCGCCGGTGTGGCCGAAGGGCGGGTGGCCGAGGTCGTGGGCGAGGGCGACGGCCTCGGCGAGCTCCTCGTTGAGGGCGAGGACGCGGGCGAGGGTGCGGGCGACCTGGGCGACCTCGATCGAGTGGGTGAGCCGGGTGCGGTAGTAGTCGCCCTCGTGCTCGACGAAGACCTGGGTCTTGTGCTT
>CAZEGY010000577.1:0-1860 GCA_964511815.1 uncultured Rhodovulum sp. | reverse complement strand
CTGTTCATCCCCGTGACCGCGCCGGCGGGCACGGGCGTGGGCGGCTGGGCGGAGGCCGCTCAGAAGCAGAGGATCTCCGCCTCGGCCTGGGCGCGGCGGAGATCGGCGGCGATCTCGCGGATGACCGGGGTGCCGCGGAACATCGCCCCGCGCTCGCCGCCGGCGAGGCGCATGCGGAACACCGTCTCCGCCTCGACGTAGGCGTCGTAGGGCAGGATGCTCGCGATCTGGTCGATCGAGCACGAGCAGCGGGTGAGCGCGTCCTGGTTCTGCCCGTTCGTCGCCATGCAGGCGAAGACGTACTCGGCCCGCGCCGCGGTCGGGTAGTCGTTCGACCCCGCCGGGGGCGCCACGGCCGTCGGTGCCGGCTCGGCCATCACCACGACCGGATCGCCTTCGGCCGGGTCGGAGGGCGACGGCGCCGCCCCCTGGGCGAGCGCCGCGGTGGCGGCGAGGGGAAGCGCGAGCCCGAGGACGAGCCCGCGGACGAAACGGCGCATGTCAGTCCTCCGCGATCAGGATCATCTTCTCATGATAGCCGCCCGCGCCCGGCGCGGTATCGGCAGAAAGTTCGAGGATGCGCTCCGGCCGCGCCGGGTCGAAGCGCAGGCGCAGGGTCAGGTCGGCGAAGACGCCGAGCTTCTCCCGGTTGGGATCGTCCGCGAACGGCACCAGCGTCACCTCGCGGCCCGTGCCCGCCCCGGTCGCGGCCTCCGCCCCGAGATCGGCGGCGGCGAGTGCCTCGCGCATGCGGTTGCGGATGTAGTAGGGACTGCCCCCGGTGGCCTCGGCCGTCGCCCGCACCGTCGTCTCGAGGAAGTAGAGCAGCAGCGGGTTGGCGTTGCTCGCCGGGAAGGTGCCGACCGGCCGCGCCGCGCCGTCGGCCTCGCGGACGAGGGTGAGCTCGCGCGTCCCCGCGTCCTCGCGCACCTCGAGGCGGATCTCGCCACCCGCGACGCTGTCGAGCGTGCCGCCCTCGGGGACGGTGCGCTCCTCGGCGTAGGCGACGGCGGACCCGGGGGGCGCGGCGGCGAAGACCCCGGGCGTCATCAGGAGGTCGGTGAGCGCGCCCGCGTGCGCCGCCGGGGCGAGCGCGACGAGCGCGACGAGGGGGGCGAGGAGGACGAGCGGTCGGGGCGTCATTCGGCGTCCTTCGTGGTCAGCTGGAAGCCGCGCCCGCGCAGGGTGCGCAGGACGAGGCCGTAATCGGCGAAGTTCGAGAGCTTGCGGCGGAGATAGCCGACGTAGACGTCGACGACGTTCTCGGTGGCGCCGCCGTGGGGCGCCCACAGCGCGTCGAAGATCTCGCCGCGGGTGGCGAGGGCGCCGTTGCGCGCCAGGAGCCAGGCGAGGAGCTCGCCCTCGCGCTCGGTCAGCGGCACCTCGCGCGGGCCGCCGGAGACGAGGCGGGTCGCGGGGTCGTAGACGAGCCCGCCGAGGCGCACCGGCTCGTCGCGCGGCTGGGCGCGGCGGAGCTGGACCTCGAGGCGGGCGATGAGCTCGCTGAGCTGGAAGGGCTTGACGATGTAGTCCTGCGCCCCGGCGTCGAGGCCCTCGGCGCGGTCCTCGACGCGGGCGAGGGCGGAGAGCATCAGCGCCGGCATCCGGTGGCCGCGGCGGCGGAGATCGGCGAGGAGTGCCGCGCCGCTCGCCTCGCCGAGCATCATGTCGACGATCGCCGCGTCGATGCCGCCGGCCTCGACCAGCGCCGTCGCCGCCTCCGGCGTCTCGGCCCACACCGCGCCGTAGCCCTCCGCGGCGAGGCCCCGGCGCAGGAGCGAGGCGATGTCGGGATCGTCCTCGACGATCAGCACCTGCATCATCGCTCAACCGGCCTCCACGCCCGTACCCACGCCCGTA
>CAZEGY010000576.1:0-1861 GCA_964511815.1 uncultured Rhodovulum sp. | reverse complement strand
AGGCCTGGACCTTCGCGCCGGCCGCCCACAGCGCCTCCATGACGACGCGGGAGGCGGCCTCGCGCATGTCGTCGGTGTTGGGCTTGAAGGCGAGGCCCCAGAGCGCGAAGGTCCGCCCCTTGAGGTCGCCGCCGTAGTGGGCGGCGATCTTGTCGAAGATCACGCTCTTCTGGTCCTCGTTGCGGTCCTCGACCGACTGCAGGAGCTTGGGCTCGAAGCCGACCTCGCGGGCGGTGTGGATCAGGGCCTTCACGTCCTTGGGGAAGCACGAGCCGCCGTAGCCGGCGCCGGGGTAGATGAAGTGGTAGCCGATGCGCTGGTCCGAGCCGATCCCCTGGCGCACCATCTCGATGTCGGCGCCGAGGCGCTCGGCGAGGTTGGCCATCTCGTTCATGAAGGAGATCTTGGTGGCGAGCATGCAGTTGGCCGCGTACTTGGTGAGCTCGGCCGAGCGCACGTCCATGACGATGAGCTTGTCGTGGTTGCGGCTGAACGGGGCGTAGACCTCGCGCAGCAGCTCCTCGCTCTCCTTGTCGGAGGTGCCGATGACGATGCGGTCGGGGCGCATGCAGTCGGCGACGGCGGCGCCCTCCTTGAGGAACTCCGGGTTCGAGACCACGTCGAAGTGCAGGTCCTGGCGCCCGCGCGCCTTCAGGGTCTCGTCGAGCTTGCTGCGCACCTTGTCGGCGGTGCCGACCGGCACGGTCGACTTGGTGACGACGACCTTGGCCTCCTCCATGTGCGCGCCGATGGTCTTGGCGACGGCGAGGACGTACTTGAGGTCGGCCGAGCCGTCCTCGTCGGGGGGGGTGCCGACGGCGATGAAGACGATGCGGCCGTGGGCGACGGCCTCGGCGGCGTCGGTGGTGAACTCGAGCCGGCCCTCGGCGTGGTTCTTGCGGACGATGTCCTCGAGGCCGGGCTCGTAGATCGGGATGCGCCCCTGCTTCAGCCCCTCGACCTTGGCCGCGTCGACGTCGACGCAGAGCACGTCGTGGCCGACCTCGGCGAGCACCGAGCCCTGGACGAGGCCGACATAGCCGGTTCCGAACACCGCGATCTTCATGGACCTGAACCCTTCGAAGCGAACCCGTGCCCCGCGGGCACCCGCGCCCGGGGGGAATTGGGCAGGGATTAGGCCCGCCCGGGGCCGGAAGGCAAGGAAAACGGCGGCGCCGCCGTCATTCTCGTGCTACTCGGTAGCACCACGCGCGGAAAGGGGGGGTGTCTCCATGTCGGTCAAGGCCTCGGTCTCGGTCACCGCCGCCCAGGCGGCCTTCGCTCGGCGGCTGGTGGCGGAGGGCCGTTACCCGAGCCTGTCGGCGGTGGTCCAGCGCGGGCTCGAGCTCCTGCGCGCCGAGACCGAGGCGCGCGAGGCCGAGCTCGCCGCCCTCCGCGGCCTGCTCGCCGCGCGCGCCGGCGCGGAGACGGTGAGCCCGGGGGAGGGGCGGCGCGCGACCGAAGCGATGATGGCGGCGAAGCGGCGGGCACATGGCCTTTGAGGTCGTCCGCGCCCGCGCGTGCGACGCCGACCTCGCCGCGCTCCACGACGCCCTCGTCGCCGGCTACCGCGCGCTCGGCGACACCCTCGCCGAGGCGCATTCCCGGGCGGCGGGGCGGCTGCGCTCGATCGAGGCGACCCTCGCCGGCCTCGGCCGCACCGCCTTCCTCGGCCGCGCCCGCCCCGACCTGATGCCGGGCCTGCGCCTCGTCACCGCCGACCGCACGGTCTTCGCCTTCACCCTCGACACGGACGCGGGGGTCCTCCGCGTCCTCGCCGTCCTCCCCGCCGGCCCGGCACCGCTCGCGCCCCTGCTGCGGGCCGCTGCCAGGGGGTGAGACCGGGGGGTGAGACCGGGGG
>CAZEGY010000575.1:0-1862 GCA_964511815.1 uncultured Rhodovulum sp. | reverse complement strand
GGCACCGTGAAATGGTTCAACGCCACCAAGGGCTTCGGCTTCATCCAGCCGGAAAAGGGCTCGAAGGACGTCTTCCTGCACATCTCGGCGCTCGAGCGCGCCGGCCTCACCCATGTCGACGACGGCCAGAAGGTCACCTTCGACATCGAGTCCGGCCGTGACGGCCGCGAGTCGGCGGCGAACCTCGCCCTCGTCGACTGAAGGGCGAGGGGTCGGGCGGCACCGCCGCCCGACGCTTGATCCGCCGCGAAAACGGCCTACAGCTTGACCCGATTTCCGGGCCGACCCGGCCCGGCAGGGAGGGAACGCGATGAGCCGGATCAAGACCGAAGTCGAGGCCGCGAATGCCGCCTATGCGGCGGAGTTCGGCGACAAGGGCAGCCTGGCGCTGCCGCCGGCGCGGGGCTTCCTGATCCTCACCTGCATGGACGCCCGGCTCGACCCGGCGAAGTACGCCGGCCTCGCCGAGGGCGACGCCCACGTGGTGCGCAATGCCGGCGGCCGCGCCACCGACGACGCGATCCGCAGCCTCGTCATCAGCCACAAGCTCCTCGGCACGCGGGAGTGGTTCGTGGTCCACCACACCGACTGCGGCATGTTGCTCTTCGACGACGGCCAGATGGGCGACCTGCTCGCCGGCTCGCTCGACACCGCCGAGCTGACCGCGCAGGGCTTCCGCAACCGCGCCGAGGCCGGCGGGTCGACCGAGGGACGCTTCGTCAAGTGGCACGCCATCGCCGACCTCGACGAGTCGGTGGTCGAGGACGTCGCCCGCATCCGCCGCCACCCGCTGGTGAACCCGGCGATCCCGGTCTACGGCTACGTCTACGACGTCAGGACCGGCCGGCTGAACGAGGTCGCCCGCGCCACCGAGGCCGGCAAGCCCGCCGCCTGACGCCGACGCAGGGCAGGGCTCCGCGCTGCGGCCGGACCGCCGCCGTGCGGCACTCGCGAGGGCCGGTCTGTCGGGAGTGCGCCCCTGTCGTTGGACAGGGTCAGCGGCCCGTCGCTTGCCATCCGGCTCGCGGGCTCGCCGGAACGTGACCATGCGGGCCAGCCGCCGATGTTGCATTCGCGAACTCCCCGGCCAAATTTTGTTGCAACGCAACAGAAGGAGACCGAGGTCCATGGCTCAGGCAGCGCGCATCTGGGACAGTCCGTCCGGCTACGGCGCGGTGACGCGGGCGCTCCACTGGGGGATGGCGGGGCTCTTCGCCTGGCAGTTCACCAGCGCGGCCCTCCGGGTCTTCGCCGAGGACACGCCGATCGAGGGCTTCCTCTGGTCGACGCACTACTCGGTCGGCTTCACCCTCTGGCTCCTCGTCCTCGTCCGCGGCGCCTGGGGGTTGGCGAACCTCCGCCGCCGCCCGCGCCACGACGGCACGCCGGCGCTGGCCGCCGCCGCGCGTCTCGGTCATGTCGCGCTCTACGTGCTGATGATCGCCGTCCCGAGCCTCGCCATCCTCCGCGCCGTCGGCGGCACCCGTGGCTTCGCGGTCTACGGCGTCACCCTCGTCGCCCCGGGCGGGGAGGCGAACCGGGCTCTGCAGGCGCCGGGCAACGCCCTTCACGGCCTCCTCGGCTGGACGCTCCTCGCCCTCGTCGTCGGCCACGTCGCGATGGCGCTCTGGCACGCCCGCGTCCGCAAGGACGCGACCCTCGATCGCATGACCCGCGGCCGCAGCGCCGCCGCCGTCCGGGCCTGAGCTCCGCGCCGGCACGCGACTGCCAGCGCCGCCTGCCGGGCGGCGCTGGCCCCACCGGCGCGGGCCGCTGCGGTGGCTTGACGGAACGGCGGGCCCTGGCTGACCGTTGCGGCAGCGATGCGAGCGAGGAGCGACGGCGATGATCGACACCCCCGA
>CAZEGY010000574.1:0-1864 GCA_964511815.1 uncultured Rhodovulum sp. | reverse complement strand
GGCGGTAGAGCTCCTGCTTGGTGCCGACGTCGATGCCGCGGGTCGGGTCGTTGAGGAGGATGAGGTCGGGGTTGACCATCAGCCACTTGGCGATGACCACCTTCTGCTGGTTGCCGCCGGAGAGCGTCGCGACCGGGTCGGCGGGGGCGCCGATCTTGATCTGGAGCTGGCCGAGGGCGTTGGCGATCGCCGCCGCGGCGCGGCCCTCGTCGATGAACGGCCCGCGCGAGACCGCGCCCCACGAGCTGGCGAGGAGGTTGTCGGCGATGGGGCGGGCGAGCATCAGCCCCTCGGTCTTGCGGTCCTCGGGGACGAGGGCGATGCGGTCCCGGCCCGACTTGGCGGCGGCCGGCGACGCGGGCAGGCCCCGCGAGGCGCCGACGGCGACCTCGCCGGTGACGCCGCGGAGGACGCCGAAGAGGGCGAGGAGGAGCTCCTTCTGGCCCTGGCCGTCGAGGCCGCCGAGGCCGACGATCTCGCCCTTGCCGACCGAGAGGGTGACGCCCTTGAGGCGGTCCTCCCAGGCGAGGTCGCGCACCGAGAGGAAGGGTGCCGGGCGCGGCCGGTCGGGTTTCGGCGGGAACTGGGCCTCGACGTCGCGGCCGATCATCAGGCGGACGATCTCGCGGCCCGACCGGGCGCCCTTGGCGAAGGTCTCGATGTGGCGGCCGTTGCGGAAGACCGAGAGCGTGTCGCAGAGCGCCTCGACCTCGTGCATGCGGTGGGAGATGAAGATCGACGCCACCCCCTCGGCCTTGAGGTCGGCGAGGAGCGCGTAGACCGTCTCGACGTCGCGGGCGGTGAGCGCCGAGGTCGCCTCGTCGAGGATGAGCACCGAGGGGTCGCGGCCGATGGCCTTGGCGATCTCGACCATCTGGCGGCGCGAGAGCGAGAGGTCGCGGACGAGCGCGCGCGGGTCGATGTCGGCGCAGTCGATGCGGGCGAGGAGCGCCTCGGCCCGGCGGCGCTGGGCGCGGCGGTCGATGAGGCCGAAGCGCTTGGGCGGGTCGGCGATGGCGATGTTGTCGGCGACCGAGAGGTCGGGGACGAGGCTGAGCTCCTGGAAGATGCAGACGATGCCGGCGCGGTTGGCCTCGGACGGGTTGGCGAAGGCGACCGGGCGGCCGTCGAGGCGCATCTCGCCGGTGTCGGGGCGGAGGACGCCCGACATGATCTTGATGAGGGTGGACTTGCCGGCGCCGTTCTCGCCGAGGACGGCGTGGATGGTGCCGCGGCGGCAGGCGAAGTCGACGCCTTCGAGGGCACGGATGCCCGCGAAGTGCTTCGATACGCCGGTCAGCTGGACGTGGGGGGCTGCGCTCGCCATCGGAAAGGTCCGGCGGCCGGCGGGCGGGACGCCCGGGCCGGCCGCCGGAGGCGCGTCACATGTCGGCTTCGGACTGCGCCATGATGGCGGGGCCGGAGAGGGTCACGCCGCAGGGCGGAAAGTCGTTGGTGGTGAAGAAGTTGTCGGGCAGGTCCGACCAGAAGTTCTCGCCGTCCACCAGCTCGGCGTCGGTGGCGATCGGCAGCGGCACCGAGATCAGCTGCGGCATCGGGTTGCCCTCCAGGGCCGAGACCGCGGCCTTCATCGAGATGGCGACGAGGCCCGGGGACTGGCCGATCGAGATCGCCTTCAGCCCCTCGCCCGCATGCTTGGCGACGAGCTTGCGGAAGCCGTTCTCGGTCTCGCCGGCGACGGGGACGAAGGGGTGTCCGGCGTCCATCATCGCCTGGACGACGCCGGTGGTGCCGCCCTGGACCAGGAAGCCGTCGAACTGGCCCTGCACGGCGATGGCGTCGGCGGTCACCTTCTGGGCGGTGCCGTCGTCCCAGTTGCCGACGACCTGGACGACGTTCCAGT
>CAZEGY010000573.1:0-1865 GCA_964511815.1 uncultured Rhodovulum sp. | reverse complement strand
GCGCGGGGGCGTCGGCGACCGGAGTCTCGGCGACGGGCGCCTCGACCGCAGGCGCATCGGCGACGGGCGCGTCGACGGCAGGCGCCTCGACCGCAGGCGCCTCGACGGCGGCAGGTGTCTCGGCGGCAGGTGTCTCGGCGGCAGGTGTCTCGGCCGGCGCGTCGGCGACCGCCGGGGCCTCGGTGGGCGGAGCGACCTCCTCGGGCTCGGGCTCGTCGTCGGTGAAGGCGGCTTCGGTGTCGATGCGGAAGTCGCGGAGCAGGAAGGCGGGGACGTGGTCGCCCATGCCGGTCACCCGCTCGTCGCGTCCCTCGCGGCCGCCGCGGCCGCGGCGGCTCTCGCCGGCCTCGCCACGGGCGCGCCGCGGCTCGGGGCGCGCCGCCGCCGTCGCCGCCGGGGCGGCTTCCTCGGCGACCTCGGCCGTCTCCACCGGGGCCGGGGCCGGGCGGCCGCGGCTCTCGCCCCGGCGGCGCTCGGAGGAGGCGCGGCGGCGGTCGGTGGTCGTCTCGCGCGGGGCGGAGGCCAGGGCCTCGCCGGCGGGGAGCGGGCTCTCCATGACCGGCACCGCCTTCTTCACCAGCTCCTCGATCTTCACGAGATACTTCTCCTCGGAGGGCAGGCAGAGGGTGAGCGACTTGCCCGAGCGCCCGGCGCGGCCGGTGCGGCCGATGCGGTGGACGTAGTCCTCGGAGTGGATCGGCACGTCGAAGTTGAAGATGTGGCTGACGTTCGGGATGTCGAGGCCGCGGGCGGCGACGTCGGAGGCGATGAGCAGCTTGAGCTCGCCGTCGCGGAACGCCTGGAGGATCTTCATCCTGAGCTTCTGGTCGAGGTCGCCATGCATCGCCTCGGCGTCGAAGCCGTGGCGCTTGAGCGACTTGGCGACGATGTCGACGTCGCGCTTGCGGTTGCAGAAGATGATGCCGTTGGTGAGGCCGTCGCCCTCGCCGCGGATCAGCCGGCGGAGGATCTCGCGCTTCTCGCTGTCGGAGGTGTCCTTGCGGCGCGGGGTGTGCTTCACCACCCACTGGTCGATGGTCTCGGAGGCCGTCGCCTGGCGAGCGACCTCGACGCGGACGGGGTTGTGGAGGAAGGTGTCGGTGATCCGGGTGATCTCGGGCGCCATCGTCGCCGAGAAGAACAGCGTCTGGCGGGTGAAGGGCACCAGCTTGAAGATGCGCTCGATGTCGGGGATGAAGCCCATGTCGAGCATGCGGTCGGCCTCGTCGACCACCATGATCTGCACGCCGGTCAGCATCAGCTTGCCGCGCTCGAAGTGGTCGAGCAGGCGGCCCGGGGTGGCGATCAGCACGTCGACGCCGCGGTCGATGAGCTTGTCCTGGTCCTTGAAGCTGACGCCGCCGATGAGGAGCGCCATCGAGAGCTTGAGGTGCGCCGAGTACTTCTCGAACTGCTCGGCGACCTGGGCCGCGAGCTCGCGCGTCGGGGCGAGGACGAGGCTCCGCGGCATCCGGGCGCGGGCGCGGCCCTTGGAGAGGTGGGTGAGCATCGGCAGCACGAAGCCGGCGGTCTTGCCGGTGCCGGTCTGGGCGATGCCGAGGACGTCGCGGCCCTCGAGCGCGTGGGGGATGGCCTGGACCTGGATCGGGGTCGGGGTCTCGTACCCGGATTCGGAAACGGCCTGAAGGACCCGCGGGTCCAGCGAAAGATCTGAGAAGGTTGTCATAGAGCTCGCGTCTTGGTTTCGGTTGCGGCAAGGTGGCCGCATTCCTCCACGCGGCCCGGACCCCCGGATTGGGGTCTTTCAGTATGCTGCCGTGCATATAGCGGTTGCGGCCGCGAAGGTCAATCCGGTGTCCGGGCTCAGCACATCTGAGACGGCGGGGTCTCCGCGGCTTGCAGCG
>CAZEGY010000572.1:0-1871 GCA_964511815.1 uncultured Rhodovulum sp. | reverse complement strand
CGGCGGTCGGCGCGCCGCAGGCCGCGCAGATCTCCTTGGTGAAGGCCTTGGAGCCTTCGAGGCGCGCCGCCTCGCGGCCCGGGCCGAAGGTCGCGACGCCGGCGGCGCGGAGGGTGTCGGCGACGCCTTCGACGAGCGGCGCCTCGGGGCCGATCACCACGAAGTCGATGGCGTTCTCGCGGACGAAGCCGAGGACCTTGCCGCCGTCGAGGATGTCGAGCGCCACGCAGGTCGCCTCCTCGGCGATGCCGGCGTTGCCGGGGGCGCACCACAGGCGGTCGCACTTCGGGTTCTGGGCGAAGGCCCAGGCGAGGGCGTGCTCGCGGCCGCCGCCGCCGAGGATCAGGATGTTCATGGATCGTCCGCGCTTGCCTTGGCCTCGTCGGGGTCGCGTTCTATGGTGCCCGACCGGCGAGAGCAAGGCGAGGACGCATGGATCTCTTCGAGGACGCGAAGCCCGGGCAGAACGCCCCCGAGTTCACCGTCTCCGAGATCTCGGGCGCGGTGAAGCGGGTGATCGAGGGCGAGTTCGGCCGCGTCCGGGTGCGCGGCGAGGTCGGGCGGGTCACCCGCCACGGCTCGGGGCACGTCTACTTCGACCTCAAGGACGCCGGCGCCAGCCTCGGCGCCGTCGCCTTCCGCTCGGCGGTGCGCGGCCTCGAAGTGCAGCCGCAGGAGGGGATGGAGGTGATCGCCACCGGGCGGCTCTCGACCTTCCAGGCGGCGTCGAAGTACCAGCTCATCGTCGACGGAGTGGCGCCGGCCGGGGTCGGGGCGCTGATGGCGATGCTCGAGGCGCGCAGGAAGGCGCTCGAGGCCGAAGGCCTGTTCGCCGCCGAGAGGAAGCGCCGGCTCCCCTACCTGCCGGAGGTGATCGGCGTCGTCACCTCGCCGTCGGGGGCGGTGATCCGCGACATCCTCCACCGCCTGCGCGAGCGCTTCCCGCGGCGGGTGCTGCTCTGGCCGGTGACGGTGCAGGGGCCGAACTGCGCCGCCGAGGTCGCCGCCGCGATCCGGGGCTTCAACGCCATCGCCCCGGGCGGGCCCGTGCCGCGGCCGGACGTGCTGATCGTCGCCCGCGGCGGCGGCTCGATCGAGGACCTGTGGGGGTTCAACGAGGAGATCGTGGTGCGGGCGGCGGCCGAGAGCCGCATCCCGCTGATCTCCGCCGTCGGCCACGAGACCGACACGACGCTGATCGACCACGCCGCCGACCGCCGCGCCCCGACGCCGACCGCGGCGGCGGAGATGGCGGTGCCGGTGCGCCTCGACCTCCTCGCCACGGTCGCGCGCTTCGAGGAGCGCCGGCGCGCGGCGATGGCGCGCGGGGTCACGCTCCGCCGCCAGCGGCTCCGCGACCTCGCCCGCGGCCTGCCGCGGCCCGAGGCGCTCGTCGCCGAGCGCGCCCAGCGGCTCGACGGGGTGGCGCTGCGCCTGCCGCGGGCGCTGACCGCCTTCGTCCGCGAGCGCCGCCTCGCCCTCGGGCGCGGCGCGGCGGGCCGCTTCGGGCCGGGGCTCCTCGCGCTCGGGGTCTCCCGGCGGCGGCAGCGGCTGGCACGGGCCGAGGTCGGGGTGCGGCCGGAGGTGCTCGGCCGCCGGCTGGAGCGGCTCGGCGAGCGGCTCGCGGTCGGCGCCGCCGGGCTCGGGCGGGTCGAGCGCCGGCTGACGACCGGCAAGCGGACCGAGTTCGAGGCGCTGGCGCGGACGCTGGCGACGCTCGGGCCGCAGGCGGTCCTCGCCCGCGGCTACGCGGTGGTGCGCGACGGGGCCGGCGCGGTCGTGACCGGCGCCGAGGCGGCGCGCCGGGCGCCGGCGCTCGACATCGAGTTCGCCGACGGCCACGTCGCCGCCCGCCCCGAGGGTGCGCGCCC
>CAZEGY010000571.1:0-1872 GCA_964511815.1 uncultured Rhodovulum sp. | reverse complement strand
CGGAGAACGAGACGCCCTGCACCAGCGGCAGCTGGCAGCCGAAGAACGGCAGCCCCATCGTCTGCAGGATGGTCGCCACGCCACCGGCGAAGAGCGAGGCGGTTATCAGCAGTCCGACTTCGCTGGCGTCGAGGCCGGCGGCCTGCCCGATGATCAGCGGGACCGCCACGATGCCGCCATACATCGTCAGGATGTGCTGCATGCCATAGGCGAGGTTGGCGACAGTGCCGAGCCTCACGTCCTCCGGCCGTCCCGACACCGCCGAGCCGTCTGCCCTTGCTTCCCCAGTCATGGCCGTTTCCCCCGAGGTTGCCCCCTTGTGATAGGGGCCTCCGGTAACTAACCGCCGTCGCGCCGCGAACTGCAAGCGTTTCCGCAGGCCCCCGTCTTGCCCTCCCGTCTTGCCCTCCCCCGGCGGCGTCGCCATAGTCCCGGCGGAGCGGCGGGAGGGAAGGCATGGCGGATATCGGACTGGTCGGGCTCGGAACCATGGGCGCGGCCCTCTCGCTCAACATCGCCGAGAAGGGCTTTCCGATCGCGGTCTTCAACCGCACGCCAGGCGTCGCCGAGCGCTTCGTCGCCGAGGCGGGCGACCTCGCCCCGAAGATCACCGCGACCGACAGCCTCGAGGCGCTGGTGCAGGCGATCGCCAGACCGCGGGCGATCATCCTCATGGTCCCGGCCGGCGATCCCGTCGACCAGATGATCGCCAAGCTCCGCCCGCTCCTCGACGCCGACGACATGATCGTCGACGCCGGCAACGCCAACTTCCACGACACCCGCCGCCGCGCCGCCGAGGCCGGGAAGGCGGGCGTCCCCTTCCTCGGCATCGGCGTCTCCGGCGGCGAGGAGGGCGCGCGCCACGGCCCCTCGATCATGGGCGGCGGCCCGAAGGACGCCTGGGACCGGGTCGCGCCGATCCTCGAGGCGATCGCCGCGAAGTTCGAGGGCACCCCCTGCGCCACCTGGATGGGCACCGACGGCGCCGGGCACTTCGTCAAGACCGTCCACAACGGCATCGAATACGCCGACATGCAGATGATCGCCGAGATCTACGGCATCATGCGCGACGGCCTCGGACTGAAGCCGGCGGCGATCGGAAAGATCTTCGACCGCTGGAACGAGGGACCGCTCAGGTCCTACCTCGTCGAGATCACCGGCAAGGTCTGCGCCGCGACCGACCCCGAGACCGGCGAGCCGATGGTCGAGGTCATCCTCGACCGCGCCGGCCAGAAGGGCACCGGCCGGTGGACGGCGATCGAGGCCCAGATGCTCGGCGCGCCGGCGACCGCGATCGAGGCCGCCGTCGCCGCGCGCAACGTCTCGGCCCGCCTCGACGAGCGCAGGGAGGGCGCGGCGATCTTCCCGATCGCGCCCTCCCGCGTCCGCGGCGGCGCCGAGGAGGACGCGCTCCTCGCCGAGGCGCTCCTCGCCGGCAAGATCGCCTGCTACGCCCAGGGCTTCGGCCTGCTCGCCACCGCCTCGAAGGAGTTCGGCTGGGACCTGCCCCTCGCCGAGATCGCCCGGGTCTGGCGCGAGGGCTGCATCATCCGCTCGGCGATGCTCGACGACATGGCCCGGGCGCTCGCCGGCGGCGGGGCGACGAACCTCATGTTCGCCCCCTCCTTCGCCGAGCGCCTGAAGGCGACGCACGGCAGCCTCCGCGCCGTCGTCGCCGAGGGCGCGCTCGCGGCGATCCCGACGCCGGCCCTCGCCGCGGCGCTCGGCTACTTCGACATGATGCACCAGGCCCGCGGCACCGCGAACCTCCTCCAGGCGCAGCGCGACTTCTTCGGCGCCCACGGCTTCGAGCGGACCGACACCAGCGGCACCGGCTTCCACGGGCCGTGGGGGAGCCACGCCCCCCGCTAG
>CAZEGY010000570.1:0-1876 GCA_964511815.1 uncultured Rhodovulum sp. | reverse complement strand
GCGCGGATCGCCGCGCTCGAGGCGCAGGTTCAGGCGCTCATGCGGGAAATCCAGGGGATCAAGGCAGAGCAGGCGTCGGTCGCGGCGCCACGGACGCTGACGCAGCAAGTTGTCGCGGCCGAGACGACCCGCGTCGTCCCGCCGCAGACGACCACGACGCCTCCCAGTCCAGGGGTCGCCGGCCACCCGTTCTACGCGGCGCTGCCGGAGGGACGTGAGACCAGTGTCCTGGCCACGGGCAACAGCAACGTCCGCCTGACCTTCTCGGGCCAGATCAACCGGGCGCTCAACACCGTCGACGACGGCCTTTCGACCGACCTCTACCAGGTCGACAACGAGAACGCCTCGTCGCGCTTCCGCTTTCTCGGCGAGTCGAACGCGCTCGAGGAGACCCAGGCGCTGACGCTCTTCGAGTTCGAGTGGCCGGTCAACGGCTCGCTCGACGTGAACCAGCTCGACCAGACGGTGCCGGATTCGCTCAACAAGTCGTTGAACCTCCGCCTGCTCGAGGTCGGGTTCAGCAACAACCGCTACGGCTCGTTCTTCATCGGCCAGGGCTGGATGGCGTCCGACGGCACCTCGGAAATCGACATCACCGGGGTGACGACGCCGATGTGGTCCGGCCAGACCTTCGCCTTCGGCGGCATGATGCCGACGGTGAACGGCGAGGACCTCGACTACATCCCGCGCGGCACGCCGCCCGATCCCGACGACTACGCCTCGGAGGAGGAATACGAGCAGGCGCTCGGCGACTTCTCCGTCGCGTCGTCGAATTTCGTCAACGTGTTCTCGCTGGGCAACAACCTCGACGGTCTCAGCCGGCTGGTGCGCGTGCGCTACAACACGCCGGTCTGGGGCGGCTTCCAGCTCTCGGGCTCGGCGGCGACCGAGGACCGCTACGACTTGGCGCTGCGCTATGCCGGCGAGACCGACTGGGCGCGGTTTGCCGCCGCCGGATCCTGGTGGACCGACGCCTCGGACGGCGGCTTCGACGGGCTGAGCGCCTCGGCATCGATGGTGCTGAAGGGCGACGAGTGGTGGAACGGCGTCGGCTTTGCCGTCCAGGCGGCGCAGCAGAAGTTCGACGATCTCGACAACGAGCCGACCAGCTACATGGGCAAGCTCACCTACACGCGGAATTTCTGGGAGGCCGGCCGCACCGGCTTCGCGCTGCAGTATTCGCACTACGAGGACTTCTACGCCGAGGGCACCAAGTTCAAGCTCTACGGCGTGGGCTTCTCGCAGAACATCGACCGGCTGGGCACGGAAGTCTATGCGGGGATCACCCAGAGCGACTTCACCGTGCCCGGCTACGACGTCAACGACATGACGCTTTACCAGGTCGGGGCGATGGTCCGGTTCTGATGCGCCGTCTGTTCGCCTGCGCTCTCGTCGGCGCCGTGGCGGGCTGCGCCGGCGCCACGGGCGTCGAGCCGCCGCAGATGGGCGCCAACGAGATGCAGGTGCGGCCGGGGGCGTTTTCGGGGCCATACGGAGAATTCGTGATCGTCGGCCCCGACAGGCCGCCCCAGCCCGCGGTCGAGGAGGAGGTCGGCGCCGGCTCGTGACGGCGGCGCCGAGGGGTCGTCGAAGGTCTTTCAAGAACGACGTTCGGGCGGCTGCGCTCGACGAAGGGGAGGATGGAGATGCTCAGAGTCACCAGGCTCGTCGCTGCGGCGGCGTTCCTGACGGTTCCATGGATCGTCGCGGCGCAGCAAGCCGAACCGATCACGGCGCGGTCGGCGGTGGCCGACCTCGACAGCCTCAAGCAGACCGTCGAGATCCCGGAGTTCCGGATCGGCGGGACCTACGATCTCGACACGCCGGAGGCCTGGGCCAACGGCGCCCCGGACGGGGTCACGCTCGAGAGCCTCGG
>CAZEGY010000569.1:0-1877 GCA_964511815.1 uncultured Rhodovulum sp. | reverse complement strand
CCCGCGCTCGCGAACTTCGAGGCGCTGGCGCGCTCCAACATGGAGTGGTTCGAGAACGCCATGCGGATGTTCGCCCCCTTCGCCACCGGCATGACCCCGAAGACCCCCGGCGCCGCCGAAAAGCCCGCCCGGCGCGACGTCGAGCTCGAGGAGCTCAAGGAGCAGCTCGCCTCGATGCAGAACCAGCTCGCCAAGCTCGTCAAGGAGAGCTGAGCCCTACCGCGGCGCCGCCGCCCGCGCCAGCCGGTCGTTGATCGCGAGGCCGAGGCCCTCGCGCGGCACCGGCGCCACCGCGATGCCGCGGGCGCCGCGTTCGGCGGCGAGGGCGTCCGCGGCGCGCAGCTGGGCGAAGAGCGCCGCCGCCGCCTCGCCGAGGTCGCCCGCCGGCGAGAGGTTCAGCCCCGCGCGCCCGCCCGGCCCGAAGCCGTCCGGCCCGAAGCCGATCCAGATCTCGTCCGGCGCCGGTGCCGCGGCCCCGAGCCGCACCGCCACCGCCGGCGCGTAGTGCGAGGCGAGCTGGCCCGGCGCCGTCACCGCGCCCCCCGCCCGCGCCCCGAGCGGCGGGCCGAGCGGCGGGCCGAGCGGCGCCCCGAGCGCGGCGGCGATCGCCTCCGCCGGCAGCCCGCCGGGGCGGAGCAGCACCGGCCGCCCGTCCTCGAAGCCGACGATCGTCGATTCGACCCCGACCGGGCACGCCCCGCCGTCGAGCACCGCCGCGATCCGCCCGTCGAGGCCGTCGAGCACGTGCGCCCGCGTCGTCGGGCTGACCCGCCCCGAGGGGTTGGCCGAAGGCCCGACCAGCGGTCCGCCGAAGCCGGCGAGGAGACGCCGCGCGAGGGGATGGGCCGGCACCCGCACCGCGACCGTCGCGAGCCCCGCCGTCGCCGCGTCGGCGAGGCCGGCATCGCCCCGGCGCGGCAGGACGAGGGTGAGCGGACCGGGCCAGAACCGCTCCGCGAGGCGACGGGCGGCCTCCGGCAGCGTCGCCAGCGCCTCGGCCGCCTTCCGGTCGGCGACGTGCACGATCAGCGGGTTGAACGCCGGCCGCCCCTTGGCGGCATAGACCGCGGCCACCGCCCGCGGGTTCCGCGCGTCGGCGCCGAGGCCGTAGACCGTCTCCGTCGGGAACGCGACGAGCTCGCCCGCCGCCAGCAGCCCGGCCGCGGCGCGGACGCCGCGCGCGCTGTCGGACAGGCTGACGGTGTTCCGCGCCGCGTCGTCGCGCATCGCCTTGCCTAGTCCTCGTCGGTCTCGTCGTCGTCGCTGCTCGCCGGCAGGTTGAACAGGCTCTCGGCGTCGACCTTGGCCTCGCGGGTCGTCACCTCGTCGTCGTCGCGGCCGCTGCCGAGGGTGAAGTTCTCGAAGCCGGCGACGCCCGACGGCAGGCGCGTCTCCATCGACAGCGACTGCTCGGTCGAGACGAGCTTCATGCGCTCGGCGTCGCTCATCACCGCCGGCGCCTTCTTCACCGCCTTCGCCACCGCCGCGTCGAGCTCGCCCTGCTTGCAGAGGCCGAGCGCCACCGGGTCG
Organism: uncultured Rhodovulum sp.; assembly: GCA_964511815.1. GTDB lineage: Bacteria > Pseudomonadota > Alphaproteobacteria > Rhodobacterales > Rhodobacteraceae > Amaricoccus. The sequence goes on along the minus strand of CAZEGY010000569.1, from coordinate 347 downwards.
ACCGGCGAGATGTTGGCGATGTTCCAGTGGCTGCGCTCGCGGATCGACTCGATCGTCGGCTTGGTCGTGCCGACGAGCTTGGAGATCTGCCCGTCGGAGAGCTCGGGGTGGAACTTGACGAGCCAGGCGATCGCCGCCGGCCGGTCCTGCCGCTTGGAGAGCGGCGTGTAGCGCGGCCCCTTGCGCTTCTCCTCGCCCTCGGCGGCGGGGTTGTGGTAGAGCCGGAGGCGGTGGGCCGGGTCGTTCTCGCCCCTCCTGATCTCCTCGGCGGTGAGCTGGCGGTTGACCATCGGGTCGAAGCCCTTGATCCCCTGCGCCACCTCGCCGTCGGCGATGCCGTTCACCTC
>CAZEGY010000568.1:0-1890 GCA_964511815.1 uncultured Rhodovulum sp. | reverse complement strand
GCCGAGTTCATGGCGCGCTACGAGGACGTGCAGGGCCAGATCGACAAGATCACCGGGGAGCTCCTCGTCCACGAGCACACGCTGCTCAAGGACATCAAGAGCCTCGACAAGCTCTACGAGAAGACCCTCGACTTCTACGACGAGCTCGCCCTCTACATCGCCGCCGGCGCGGCCAAGGTCGCCGAGCTCGACAGCGACGCCATCCCGGCGAAGGAGGCCGCGGTGCAGGGCGCCCCGGAGGGGCAGGGGGTGATGGCGGCGCAGGAGCTCCGCGACCTGCGCGCGGCGCGCGACGACCTCGAGCGGCGGGTGCACGACCTCAAGCTGACCCGGCAGGTGACGATGCAGTCGCTGCCCTCGATCCGGCTGGTGCAGGAGAACGACAAGAGCCTGGTGACGAAGATCAACTCGACGCTCGTCAACACCGTGCCCTTGTGGGAGACCCAGCTCGCCCAGGCGGTGACCATCCACCGCGGGCGCGAGGCGGCGGGCGTGGTCAAGGAGGCGAGCGACCTGACCAACGAGCTCCTGACCAAGAACGCCGAGAACCTGCGCCAGGCCAACGTCGAGATCCGCGAGCAGACCGAGCGCGGCGTCTTCGACATCGAGGCGGTGCAGAAGGCCAACGACGACCTGATCGCGACGATCGAGGACTCCTTGCGCATCGCCGACGAGGGCAAGGCCAAGCGTGCCGACGCGGAAGCGAAGCTCGTGGCGATGGAGGCCGACCTCAAGGGCACGCTCGCCGCGGCCCGGGCCAGCGCCGCCGGCGGACCGGGCGCCGGCGGCGGCCGGGGCGCCTGAGCCGCGAGCGAGCGCATGGCGGGGGACGAAACGCGCGCGGGGCGAGGACCGGGACCGAGGCGCCGCTGGCGCCGCGGACGGCTCGCCGCCGCCGTCCTCCTCGCCGCGCTCCCGGCGTGCAGCCTCGTGAAGCCGCCGGCGGACGCCGCGCCGTCCGGGTCGGCGGCGCTGACCATCGCCGCCCCGCCCGAGGCGCGGCGGAACCCCGGCGGCGGCGCCCGCGACGCCGAGTCGCTGCGCACCTTCTACGCCAACGTCGAGAGGCAGCTCGTCGCCAGCGGCCGGATGCGCCGCGACATCGCCCCCGCCGACGCGCCCTACTCCACCGAGGATCTCGTCCGCGACTTCGAGAACGTCGCCCTCTACAGCGAGTACACCGACGTCGGCGGCCGCTTCGTCCACGAGCAGGCGCCGGCCGTCCTCCGCCGCTGGACCCAGCCGGTGCGGGTGGCGGTGATGACCGGCGCCGCGACCTCGCCCGAGGACGCCGCCCGCGACCGCGCCAACGTCGCGGCCTTCACCCGGCGGCTCGGGCAGCTGACCGGCGTCGACATGGCGATGGGCTCGGGCGCGGAGGTGAACTTCCTCGTGCTCTTCATGACCAGCGAGGAGCGCGCCGCCTTCGCCGACGAGGTCGGCGCGCGCTATCCGGGCTTCTCGCCGGCGGTGATGGCGGCGCTGCGCGACACGCCGCTCGACATGTTCTGCATCACCTACTCGTTCGCCAAGCCCGACGACGTCTCGGCCTATGCCGCGGCGATCGTCGTCATCCGCGCCGAGCATCCGCCGTTCACCCGGCTCTCCTGCGTCAACGAGGAGATGGCGCAGGCGATGGGCCTGCCGAACGACAACCCGCTGTCGCGGCCGTCGCTGTTCAACAACAGCCTCGAGTTCGCGCTGCTGACCGAGCACGACGCCGTGCTGCTCAGGATGCTCTACGACCCCCGCCTGCGCCCGGGGATGACCGCCGACGAGGTCCGCCCGCTGCTCCCCGCCATCGCCCGCGACGCCCGGGCGGCGCAGCTCGCCGAGGAGGGCAGCGGCGTGGTGATGGCGACGAACTGAGCGCGCGACGACCCGGGGGCG
>CAZEGY010000567.1:0-1890 GCA_964511815.1 uncultured Rhodovulum sp. | reverse complement strand
GTCTCGCGCGCGAGACGGCGTGCGACTCTTCCTGCGGCTACCCGGGAACGATCTCGAACCTCTCGACGTCGACGAGCCCGCGGTCGGTGATCTTCAGCGCCGGGATGACCGGCAGGGCGAGGAAGGCGAGCTGGAGGAAGGGCTCCTCGAGCACGACCCCGAGGCTCCGTGCCGCCGCGCGCAGGGCGACGAGGCGGTCGCGGACCTCCTCGAACGGCCGGTCGCTCATCAGCCCGGCGATCGGCAGCGGCAGCTCGGCGAGCACCGCCCCGTCGCGAACGACGACGAAGCCGCCCTCGATCTCGCCGAGACGGTTGGCGGCGACCGCCATGTCGGCGTAGTCGGCGCCGACGACGGCGATGTTGTGGTGGTCGTGGCAGACCGTCGAGGCGATGGCGCCCGCGGTCATCCCGAAGCCGCGGACGAACCCGGTCGCGATGTTGCCGTTGATGCCGTGGCGCTCGATCACGGCGATCCGCATCAGGTCGCGGGCGGCGTCGGGGCGCTTGTCGCCGTCCTCGATCGCGATCTCCTCGCGGAGGTGGGCGGTGATGATCTTGCCCTCGAGGATGCCGATCACGTCGGTCGCCGTGCGGTTGCCGCCGCTGCGGAAGTCGGCCGCGGCGACCCGCCGGGCCTTCACCGAGCCGCGGCCGATCGGCGGGTGCTCGGGGCGTGCCGCGAAGGCCGCGGCGTCGACGACGCGCCCGCCGCAGAGCACGAGCTGCGCATGGCAGCCCGCGAGGCTGTCGAGCGCGACGATGTCGGCGCGGAGCCCCGGCGCGATCAGGCCGCGGTCCTTCAGCCCGAAGGCCTCCGCCGCCGCCAGCGAGGCGGCGCGGTAGGCGGCGAGGGGCGGGGTGCCGAGGGCGATCAGCCGGCGGATCATGTAGTCGAGGTGGCCGTGCTCGGCGATGTCGAGCGGGTTGCGGTCGTCGGTGCACAGGCAGACGTAGGCGCTCGTCGCCTCGGTCAGGATCGGCTGGAGCGCGTCGAGATCCTTGGAGACCGACCCCTCGCGGATCAGCACCCGCATGCCCTTGCGCAGCTTCTCGAGCGCCTCCTCGGCGGTCGTCGCCTCGTGCTCGGTGCGGATGCCGGCGGCGATGTAGGCGTTGAGGTCGCGGCCCGAGAGCTGCGGGCAGTGGCCGTCGACGTGGCCGCCGGCGAAGAGGCGGAGCTTGGCCATCGCCCGCGGGTCGCGGTGGATGACGCCCGGGTAGTTCATGAACTCGGCGAGCCCGATCCCCGACGGGTCGCCCATCAGGGCCGCGAGGTCGGCCGCCTCGATGCGGGCGCCCGCGGTCTCCATGTCGGTCGAGGGCACGCAGGACGAGAGCTGGACGCGGAGGTCGAGCAGGAGCTTCGGCGACGCCTGCTGGAACCAGCGGATGCCGTCGACGCCGATGACGTTGGCGATCTCGTGGGGGTCGCAGATCGCGGTGGTGACGCCGCGCGGGGTGACGCAGCGGTCGAACTCGTGCGGGGTGACGAGGCTGCTCTCGACGTGGAGGTGGGTGTCGATGAACCCGGGCACCAGCACGAGGCCCGGGACGTCGATCACCTCCGCCCCGGCGTAGTCCGCGGCGATGCCGACGATCCGCTCGCCGCAGATCGCGACGTCGCCGTCGAGGAGGGCGCCGGTCACGAGATCGAAGACCCTTCCCCCGCGGAGCACGAGGTCGGCGGGCGCGTCGCCCCGCGCCGCCGCGATGCGGCGCTCGAGATCGTCGGTCGGCTTCGCTGTCATCTCTCACGCTCCAAGGGCCCGGGACCGGCGCGCGACGGGACGCGCGCCCTCGCCGCGATTGAAGGACGGGACGGCGCCGGCGTCCAGAGCGGCGGCGGCGGCCCCGCCCGAACTTTCCCCGCCGCACATGCTTGACGAAA
>CAZEGY010000566.1:0-1891 GCA_964511815.1 uncultured Rhodovulum sp. | reverse complement strand
ATTTCGTCCAGAAGAAGGCGATCAAGGAGATCTGCCGGGAGCTGAAGGTCTCGCGCAAGGTCGTGCGCCGGGTGGTTCGCAGCGGCGCGACGGAGTTTGTCTACGAGCGCAAGGTCCAGCCGCAGCCGAAGATCGGGCCGTGGCGTGAGGAACTCGACCGGCTACTGGCGGTGAATGCGGCGCGGGCGAGGCGGGAGCGGCTGACGCTGATCCGCATCTTCGAGGAGCTGCGCGGGCTCGGCTACGACGGCGGCTACGACGCGGTGCGCCGGTATGCGGCCGGCTGGCAGCGGGAGCGGGCCGCGGCGACGGCGGCGGCGTTCGTCCCGCTGAGCTTCGCGCCGGGGGAAGCCTACCAGTTCGACTGGAGCCACGAGATCGTGCTGATCGCCGGGGTCACGGTGACGGTGAAGGTGGCGCAGGTCCGGCTCTGCCACAGCCGGATGCTGTTCGTGCGGGCCTATCCGCGCGAGAGCCAGGAGATGGTGTTCGACGCGCATGACCGGGCGTTCGCCTTCTTCAAGGGGGCCTGCACGCGAGGCATCTATGACAACATGAAGACGGCGGTGGACGCGATCCTCGTCGGCAAGGCCCGGGACTACAACCGGCGCTTCCAGCAGATGTGCGGGCATTATCTGGTGGAGCCGGTGGCGTGCACGCCGGCGTCGGGCTGGGAGAAGGGGCAGGTCGAGAACCAGGTCGGGACAGTGCGGCAACGGTTCTTCTCGCCGCGGGTGCGGGTGAGGAGCTACGAGGAGCTCAACGCCTGGCTCGTCGACCGCTGCATCGCCTGGGCCAAGGCACAGCCGCACCCGGAGGTGCGGGATAGGACCATCTGGCAAATGTTCGAGGCGGAGCGGCCGAGCCTGGTGCCCTATGCCGGGCCCTTCGACGGCTTCCGCTCGACGCCGGTCTCGCCGTCGAAGACCTGCCTCGTCCGCTTCGACAACAACAAGTACTCGGTGATGGCGAGCGCGGTCGGCCGGCCGGTCGAGGTCCGCGCCTATGCCGAGCGGATCGAACTGCGCCAGGACGGGCGGATCGTCGGCCAGCATCCTCGGGTCTTCGGCCGCGGCCAGACCGTCTACGATCCCTGGCACTATGTCCCTGTGCTGGCCCGGAAGCCCGGCGCCCTCCGCAATGGCGCGCCCTTCCAGGACTGGGTGCTGCCGGGCGCGCTCGAGCGCGTGCGCCGCAAGCTGAAGACCGCACCCGACGGCGACCGGCAGATGGTCGAGGTGCTCGGCGCGGTGCTGACCGACGGCCTGCCCGCGGTCGAGGCCGCCTGCGCCGAGGCGCTGAAGGAGGGCGTCCACTCGGCGGACGTCATCCTGAACATCCTCTCCCGGCGCCAAGACCCGGGACCACCGGCAACCATCATGACCCCCGAGGCGCTGCGGCTGCGGCACGAGCCCGCCGCCGACTGCGCCCGTTACGACAGCCTGAGGAGGGCGAGCAGATGATGGAGCGCAGCGAGATCATGACGACAATGGGCGACCTCAAGCTCTTCGGCATGCGGGCCGCCTATGACGAGATCGTCGCCACGGCGGTGAAGCGGCAGCACGAGCCGCAGAGGGTCGTGAGCGATCTGCTCACCGCCGAGCTCTCCGAGAAGCAGGCCCGCTCGATCAAGTACCAGATCGCCATCGCCCGGCTACCGATGGCCAAGGAGATCGACGAGTTCGTCTTCGACGGCACGCCCATCAACGAGACGCTCGTCCGCGACCTCGCCGGGGGCGGCTTCCTCGCCCAACAGCGCAACCTCGTCCTGATCGGCGGCACCGGCACCGGCAAGACCCATCTCGCCGTCGGCATCGCCCGCGCCTGCATCCGCGGCGGCGCCCGCGGCCGCTTCTTCAACGTCGTCGACCTCGTCAACAAGCTCGAGGCC
>CAZEGY010000565.1:0-1906 GCA_964511815.1 uncultured Rhodovulum sp. | reverse complement strand
CCGCAAGTTGAAGTGCTGTCCGTGACGGACAGCGGTCGGCGTCGTCGCTGGGCGGAGGGAAAGGGTAACCATCCGGCATAGGCCGTGGGCATCAGGTTTCTGGCTCGTTGGCCATGATGCGTTCGATCACGTCGGGCTCGCATCGTTGGTCGACCAGGAATTGACGGATGCCGCCATCCCAGGTCCGGACATCGGCGAGGAATTCCTGCAGGCTTTCAACGCCGCGGTCCGTGAAGGTGGTGATGCCCTCCTCAGTCCCGTCGTGGACGTGGATCATCTCGCCGTAGTCGATGTTGTCGGAGTTCCAGCTGACCACCTCGATCAGCTCGCGGCTCTCGCCGATCATCTTCGCGACATGGTCTATGGCGTAGACGTGGGTGGCCCGCGCCATCAGGCTGCCTTCTGTTGTACGGAGTGCTGCCGCCAGTTCCACGGGAGCAGCTCCGGCAGGCGCGAGACGGGCAGGTTCGGCATGCGCGCGAGGACATCGGCCAGCCAGGCCTGCGGATCGATGTCGTTCAACTTGGCCGTGACGATCAGGGAGTACATGAAGGCCGCGCGGTCGCCGCCACGCTCGGAGCCGGCGAAGAGCCAGCTCTTTCTGCCGAGGGCCACTCCGCGGAGCGCTCTTTCGGCACAGTTGTTTGTCAGGCAGATGCGGCCATCGTCGAGGAAGCGGGCGAAGTCCGTCCAGCGGTCCTTCTCAAGCATGTAGTTGATCGCCTTGGCGACGGGCGCGTGCTTTGACATCCGGGCGCGCTCGGCAAGGAGCCAGTCGCGCAGATCCTCGACCAGCGGGTGGGCGAGGCGCTGTCGGGCCTCCAGCCGTGCGTCAGCGGACAGGCCGTTGATGCCGCGCTCGATGTCGAAGAGCGCGTCGATGCGCTTGACGGCCTCCAGCGCGACCGGGGAGATCTCGTGGGCCGGTCTGCCCTTGCGGACGTTGCCCGCGATGTCGGCCAGCTCGAAGAACTTGCGCCGGGCATGGCTCCAGCAGAGCGCGCTGGTCACCGGCCCCGGAGCGCGATCGGGCCGGTAGAGGTCGTTGTAGCCGCCATAGGCGTCGGCCTGCAGGATGCCGCGCCACCCGGCGAGATGTCGGTTGGGGTGGGTCTTCTCGCGGTCAGTCGAGAAGAAGAACAGCGCGGCGGGCGGGGCCCCGCCCGCAAAGGGGCGATCGTCGCGCACATAGGTCCAGAGCCGCGCGGTCCGTGTCCCGCCCCGGGCCAGGAGCGGCACGGTGGTGTCGTCGCCGTGCAGGCGATCGGCCGCGCGCGCATGCTCGGCAATCAGGGCATGGAGCGGCTCCAGCGCGACGGTGGCATGGCCGATGAGGTCGGCCAGGGTCGACAGGCTGAGATCGACGCCCTCGCGCGCGAAGCGCTCGGCCTGGCGGTTCAGCGGCTGGTGCTGGCCATACTTCTCGAAGGCCACCATCGCGATGAGGCTGGGGCCGGCCCACCCCCGCGGGATCGCGTGGAACGGCGCCGGCGGCTGGCTGATCTTCTCGCAATCCCGGCAGGTGAACTTCTCCCGCACCGTCTGGATCACCTTCCACTGACGGGGGATCACCTCCAGCGTCTCGGTGATATCCTCGCCCATCTTCACGATGCGGGACGAGCCGCAGCAGCTGCACGCCGTCGGCGCTTCGACCACGACCCGCTCGCGCGGCAGATGTTCGGGGAAGGGCCTGCGCACCGGACGGCGGCGCTCGAAGGCGCGCACCGGCGTCGTCGCCTCCGCCACGGCGCGCTCGGCGGCGAGTTCGTCCTCGGTGGCGGCGGCCTCGAGTTCCTCGAGCTGCAGCTCCAACTGCTCGATCAGTCGGGCGCGGCGTTCCGAACTGCGGCCGTACTGCTCGCGCCGCAGCTTGGCGATCTCGAGCTTGAGGTGCGAGATCATCGCC
>CAZEGY010000564.1:0-1909 GCA_964511815.1 uncultured Rhodovulum sp. | reverse complement strand
GCCGGTGAGCGTCGTGGAGCATGACGGACTGGAAAGGGTCGGGAATTGGCCCGGGGCTCAGACCCTGAGCCGCCGCGTCTCCGCCCGGAGGTTGATGAGGTTGCCGGTGACGATGAGCCCGGCGCCGACGAACACGCTCGCCGCCAGCGGCTCGCCGTAGAGCGCCGCGCCGACGATGGCGATCGCCGGCAGGCGCACGAACTCCATCGGCGCGACGATCGACGCCGGCGCGTACCCGAGCGCCGAGGTCAGCGCGAAGTGGGCGCTGAGCCCGGTCACCCCGACGAGGACGATCCACACGAGGTTGTCCGCCGTCGGTGCCGGGATCCCCCCGGGCAGCGAGAGGACGAGGCTCGCGGTCCCCTGGAGCAGCGTCATCCAGAAGAGCACGCAGAGCACCCGGTCGAAGCGCATGATCTGCCGGGTGAAGACGGTGTTGAGCGCGAAGCCGACCGCCGAGGCGAGCGCGGCGACGTGCCCGATCTCGAGCGGCGCCCGCCCGGGCTGGGCGACGACGAGCACCCCGGCGAAGCCGATCACCGCGGCGAGAAGCCGCACCCGGGTCAGCGCCTCGCCGAGCAGGACCGGCGCGAGCAGCGCCACCCAGATCGGGTTGGTGAACTCGAGCGCCACCACCTGCGCCAGCGGCGCGACCCCGATCGCGAAGAACCACAGGTTCTGCCCGGTGTAGTGGAAGAGGTTGCGCTTCAGGTGCAGTCCGAGATGCCGCGTCCTGACCTGGGCGAAGCCCTCGCGGCTCACGGCGATGGCCGCGCAGACGATGGCGAATCCGACGAGCGAGCGGTAGAGCATGAGCTCGAAGGTGTTCATGTCGGCGAGGAGCGACCGCCCGGCCACCGCCATCGCGACGAAGGACGTGACCGCGCCCATCATCCACAGGCCGGCCTTGGCGGGGTTCGAGCTTTCCATGCGGCGGCGCGTATCCGGGACCGCCCGGCGCGGCAAGGGCAATCCCGGCGAACGAGGGAACCGACGCCATGACGACCTGGGTCGCGTTGCTCCACAGCATCACCATCGCCGGCGGCCGGCGCCTGGCGATGGCCGACCTCCGCGACCTCGCGGACTCCCTCGGCTTCGAGCGCCCGGCGACGCTCCTCGCCACCGGCAACCTCCTGATCGACGCCCCGGCCTCCGATCCCGGCTCCCCCGATCCCGGCTCCTCCGATCCCCGGGCCGTCGAGGCCCGCCTCGAGCCCGCCTTCGCCGCCGTCTTCGGGCGCGCGGTTCCGATCGTCGTCCGCGACGCCGCCCTCTGGCCCGCCCTCGTCGCCGCCAATCCCTTCCCCGACGCCGCCGCCTCCGAGCCGCACCGCGTCTCGGTCCGGGTGATGCGCGCCCCGGCCGGCGCCGACGTCGCCGCCGGCCTCGCGCCCTACCGCGCCGGCGACGAGCGCTTCGCCGTCGTCGGCGGCGACCTCTGGCTCCACCTCCCCCACGGCGTCGCCGGCTCGCGGCTCGCCACCGCCGCCGCCCCGAAGCGCGCCGGCGGCGTCGGCACCTTCCGTAACTGGAACACCGTCCGCCGCATCGCCGCCGCGTTGGAGGCGCGGGGGGCGGGGTAGGGGGGCCGCGGCCGTATCGAGAGGAGGGAGGACCCGCACCATGGCGAAGCTCGTCTTCGGAATGAACCTGTCGCTCGACGGCTACGTCGACCATGAGGAGTTCGCGCCGGATCCGGCGCTGTTCCGACACTGGACGGAGCGGGTGCGCGCCGCCAAGGGCAGCATCTACGGCCGCCGCACCTACGAGGTGATGCGCTACTGGGACGACGACGATCCCGGGTGGACGCCGGACGACCGCGCCTTCGCCGCGGCGTGGCGGCGCCTGCCGAAGTGGGTGGTATCCCGGTCGCTGGCATCGGTCGGCCCCAACGCGACCCTCGTTTCCG
>CAZEGY010000563.1:0-1915 GCA_964511815.1 uncultured Rhodovulum sp. | reverse complement strand
CTTGATGACCTCGCTGCGGGTGCTCTCGCGCGACTTCTCGGCCTTCTTCAGGACGTGGGCGTCGACGAAGGGGCCCTTCCAGACGGAACGTGACATGGGCGGGGCTCCTTACCGCTTGTTCTTCTTGAGGTGGCGCGAGCGCAGGATGAACTTGCCCGTGGACTTGTTCGTCCGCGTGCGCGCACCCTTCGTCGGCTTGCCCCAGGGGCTGACCGGATGCCGGCCGCCGGAGGTGCGGCCCTCGCCGCCGCCGTGCGGGTGGTCGATCGGGTTCATCACCACGCCGCGGACCTTCGGGCGGTAGCCCTTCAGGCGCATGCGGCCGGCCTTGCCGAAGTTCTGGTTCGAGTTGTCGGGGTTCGACACCGCGCCGACCGTCGCCATGCACTCCTGGCGCACGAGTCGGAGCTCGCCCGAGGACAGGCGGATCTGGGCGTAGCCGCCGTCGCGGCCGACGAACTGGGCGTAGGTACCCGCCGAGCGCGCGATCTGCCCGCCCTTGCCCGGCTTCATCTCGACGTTGTGGACGATCGTGCCGATCGGCATCGCCGTGAACGGCATCGCGTTGCCCGGCTTGATGTCGGCCTTGGCCGCGGCGATGACGCTGTCGCCGACCGCGAGCCGCTGCGGCGCGAGGATGTAGGCCTGCTCGCCGTCGGCATAGCCGATCAGCGCGATGAACGCCGTCCGGTTGGGGTCGTACTCGATGCGGATGACCTTGCCCGACACGTCGAGCTTGTTCCGCTTGAAGTCCACGATGCGGTAGAGCCGCTTCACGCCGCCACCACGCCGCCGCATGGTGATCCGTCCGGTGTTGTTGCGGCCGCCCTTGCCGGTCAGTCCCTCGGTGAGGGATTTGACCGGGCGGCCCTTCCACAGCTCGGAACGGTCGATCAGAACCAGCCCGCGCTGGCCCGGCGTCGTCGGCTTGTAGGTTTTCAACGCCATGTCTTGCTGTCTTCCGTTGCTAGTGCCCGGGTTCGACCGGGTTATTGGAATTGGCTCGCCGCCCGCGCGGGGCGGCGAAGGAGCACGACTCGGTTTTCCGAGAGGTGCGCCCCCTTATCAGAGACCCGTGGTCACGTCGATGGTCTGACCCTCGACGAGCGTCACGTAGGCCTTCTTCACGTCCTTCCGCGTGCCGATCTTGCCGCGGAAGCGCTTCACCTTGCCCTTGGTGATGGTGGTGTTGACCGCCTTCACCTTGACGTTGAAGAGGGCCTCGACGGCCTTCTTGATCTCGGGCTTGGTGGCGTCCATCGCCACCTCGAACACCACCGCGCCGCCCTCGGAGGCGAGCGTCGCCTTCTCGGTGATGATCGGCTTGCGGATGAGGTCGTACTGTGCGGGCGTCACGCTCATTTCAGTCGCGCCTCCAGCGCCTCGACACCGGCCTTGGTCAGCACGAGCTTCTCGCGACGCAGGATGTCGTAGACATTCGCGCCGACGCTCGGCAGCACGTCGATGCCGTCGATGTTGCGGGCGGCGAGGGCGAAGTTGGCGTTGACCTCGGCGCCGTCGATGACGAGCACCTTCTTCCAGCCGAGGCCCTTGAGCGTCGCCGCCAACGCCTTGGTCTTGCCCTCGGCGAGGCTCGCCTGGTCGATGACGATCAGATCGCCTGCGCCGGCCTTCGCCGACAGCGCGTGCTTCAGCCCGAGCGCCCGGAACTTCTTGTTCAGGTCGTGGGCGTGGCTCCGCGGGGTCGGACCCTTGTAGGTGCCGCCGTGGCGGAAGGTCGGCGACTTGCGCGAACCGTGCCGCGCGCCGCCGGTGCCCTTCTGGCGGTAGATCTTCTTCGTCGAGTAGCTCACCTCGGACTTGCCGAGGACGCTGTGCGTCCCGGCCTGCCGCTTGGCGAGCTGCCAGCGTACGACGCGGTGGAGGATGTCCGCCCGCGGCTCGAGCCCGAAGA
>CAZEGY010000562.1:0-1918 GCA_964511815.1 uncultured Rhodovulum sp. | reverse complement strand
GCCTACGGCGCGGCGAAGGCGGGGATCGTGGCGATGACGCGGGCGATGGCCTGCGAGTGGGCGGGGCAGGGGCTCCGGGTCAACGCGGTGGCGCCGGGCTACGTCGCGACCGAGCTCGTCGCCAGGCTCGAGGCGGAGGGCGCGGTCGATCTCGCCGCCATCCGCCGCCGCATTCCGATGGGCGCGCTCGGCGAGCCGGAGGCGATCGCGGATGCGGTGGCGTTCCTCGGCTCGGACGCCGCCCGCTACGTCACCGGAACCGTGCTCGCCGTCGACGGAGGCTGGAGTGCCTTCGGCGGCTTCGGCGATGCCCATCAGGAAGGACCTGCGCCATGACGGCCGCCGTCCACGACTTCCCCGTGCCGCACGTGGCGGGGGGCGAGGCGATCCTCGTCGCCCGCGGCATGACCATGCAGTTCGGCGGCTTCCTCGCCGTCAAGGAGGTCGACCTCTCCGTCCGGCGCGGGGCGATCCATGCGCTGATCGGGCCGAACGGGGCGGGCAAGACCACCTGCTTCAACCTGCTGACCAAGTTCCTGATCCCGACGAGGGGCACGATCCACTTCCGCGGCGAGGACATCACCCGGACGCCGGCGGCGGAGATCGCGCGCAAGGGGCTGGTGCGGTCGTTCCAGATCTCGTCGGTGTTCCCGCAGCTGTCGGTGCTCGAGAACGTGCGGATCGCGCTGCAGCGGCCCGAGCGGATGGCGACGCAGTTCTGGCTGCCGCGGGCGCGGTTGCGGGCGCTGAACGCGCGGGCGGAGGAGCTGGTGCACGCGGTCGGGCTCGAGGCCTGGGCGGGGCATGCGGCGGCGGAGCTGTCCTACGGGCGGAAGCGGGCGCTGGAGCTCGCGACGACGCTGGCGCTCGAGCCGGAGATGATGCTGCTCGACGAGCCGATGGCGGGGATGGGCCACGAGGACATCCATCTCGTCACCGAGCTGATCCGCAAGGTCGCGGTCGGGCGGACGGTGCTGATGGTCGAGCACAACCTCGGGGTGGTCGCCGACCTCTGCGACCGGGTGACGGTGTTGCAGCGGGGCGAGATCCTCGCGGAGGGCACCTATGCCGAGGTGAGCGCCGACCCGCAGGTCAGGACCGCCTATCTGGGGAGCGACGACGATGAAGATTGAGAACGTGACGGCGGCGCCGGCGCTGAGCGTGCGCGGGCTGAAGGCGTGGTACGGCGAGAGCCGGGCGCTGCACGGGATCGACCTCGACATCGTCCAGGGCGAGACCGTGGCGCTGCTCGGGAGGAACGGCGCCGGCAAGACCACGACGCTGAAGGCGATCCTCGGGCTCGTCGACAGGCGGACGGGCGAGGTCCGGGTGAAGGGCGAGGACGTGACGGGGCTCTCGCTCCACCAGATCGCCCGGACCGGGCTCGGCTTCGTGCCGGAGGAGCGCGGGATCTTCTCGGGGCTGTCGGTCGCGGAGAACCTCGACCTGCCGCCGGTGGTGCGGGAGGGCGGCTGGACGCTCGACGAGATCCACGCGGTGTTCCCGAACCTGAAGGAGCGGGCCGGCAGTCCCGGGACCAAGCTCTCGGGCGGGGAACAGCAGATGCTGGCGATCGCCCGGGTGCTCAGGACCGGCGTCGACGTCATCCTGCTCGACGAGCCGACCGAGGGGCTGGCGCCGGTCATCGTCCAGCGGATCGGCGAGGTGATCCGCACGCTCAAGGCCCGGGGGATGACGGTGGTGCTCGTCGAGCAGAACTTCCGCTTCGCCCGCCGACTCGCCGACCGCTTCGTGGTGCTCGAGCACGGCGAGATCGTCGGCGCGTTCACCGCGGCGGAGCTGCCCGGGCGCAAGGCCTGGCTCTCCGAGATGCTGGGGGTCTGAGCGATGGCCGCGCCGCACCGGCGTCTCGCGCGCGAGCAGCTAGTCAACCATTTGAAAACGCTGGATAAGCCTG
>CAZEGY010000561.1:0-1918 GCA_964511815.1 uncultured Rhodovulum sp. | reverse complement strand
AGCAGGTCGACAAGATCGAGTTCGACGAGGAGAACGAGAAGGCGGTCGCCGCCGGTCGCGAGCCGGCCAAGGGCGCGCCGATCCTGCTCGGCATCACCAAGGCGAGCCTGCAGACCCGCTCCTTCATCTCGGCCGCGTCGTTCCAGGAGACGACCCGGGTGCTGACCGAGGCGGCGACCCAGGGCAAGCGCGACCGGCTCGTCGGGCTGAAGGAGAACGTCATCGTCGGCCGGCTGATCCCGGCGGGCACCGGCGGCGCGACCGCGACGATCCGCCGGATCGCCACCGACCGCGACGCCGCGATCATCGCCGACCGCCGCGAGGAGGCGACGAGCGCGCTCGAAGTCGACGAGTTCGCCGAGCCCATGGGCTTCGACGTCGACTGACCGCCGTCGATCACGGCCCGGGAATCGAAGGGGCGCCCCGCGGGGCGCCCCTTCTGCGTTCACCGCGACGACGCCGAGATCGCCGCGTGCACCCGTCGCCGTCTTCCCCTATGGAGGGAGGCGACGGGGCCGCAACGGGGAGCCGAATGCTTTTTTCCATCGTGATCGTTCTGGTACTGATCGTACTGAACGGGTTCTTCGCGATGTCCGAACTCGCCATCGTCTCGTCCCGGCGGCCGCGGCTCGAGACGATGGCCAGGGCCGGGAACGCCGGCGCGGTGCGGGCGCTCCGGCTCGCCGAGGATCCGACGAGCTTCCTCTCGACGGTCCAGGTCGGCATCACCCTCATCGGCATCTTCGCCGGCGCCTACTCGGGGGCGATGCTCTCGGCACCGCTCGCGGACTGGCTGCGCGGACTGCCGGCGGTGGCGCGCGTCGCCGACACCCTCGCCTTCGCGCTCGTCGTCGTCGCCACCACCTACGTGTCGCTGATCGTCGGCGAGCTCGTCCCCAAGCGGCTCGCGCTGCGCAACGCCGAGGGCATCGCCGCCTACGTGTCCGGCCCGATGAGCCTGCTCGCGACGATCGGCGCGCCGATCGTCTGGTTCCTGCGCATCTCGACCGAGGCCGTCCTCGGCCTTCTCCGCCTCCGGGGCGAGGCGCCGAGCGCGGTCACCGAGGAGGAGGTCAAGGCGATGATCGCCGAGGGCACCGACGCCGGCGTCTTCCACGAGGCCGAGCGCGAGCTGCTCGAGGGCGTGATCCGCTTCTCCGACCGGCCGTTGCGGACGGTGATGGTGCCGCGCCACGAGATCGTCTGGCTCGACGTCGGCGACACGCTCGCGGAGAACCTCGCGACCGTGCTCGGCTCGGGCCACTCGCGTTTCCCGCTCTGCGACGGAACGATCGACGAGGTGGTCGGGTTCGTCCACGTCAAGGACATCCTCGAGATGCGGATGAAGGACGGGAGCGACCTGCGGGCGGTGGCGCGCGAGCCGCTCTACGTCAGCGAGAGCATCCCGGCCCTGCGGATGATCGAGCTCTTCCGCGCGTCGGGCATCCACATCGCCATGGTGATCGACGAGTACGGCAGCCTCGAGGGGCTGGTGACCCCGACCGACATCCTGACCGGCATCGCCGGCGAGCTCCCCGAGGCCGGCGAGGAGGACGACCCCGGCGCCGTCCAGCGCGAGGACGGCTCCTGGCTCCTCGACGGCAGCCTGCCCGCCGAGGCGGCGGCGCGCATCCTCGGGATGAGCGACCTCGAGCGCGGCGACTTCGCGACCCTCGCCGGGCTGGTCATCGAGGAGCTCGGCCACCTGCCGACCCCGGGCGAGCACGTCACGATCGACGGCTGGTGCTTCGAGGTCGTCGACCTCGACGGGCGGCGGATCGACAAGGTGCTGGCGCGGCGGCCGGACTGACCCCCCGTCGCGCTCTGCGGCCGGGGCCGGTCGCCGGCCCCCGCCCTGCCCGCCGCCCTCCCGGTTGCGCCGCCCGCGCCGCCCGCCTAGGGTCCGGCGACAGCATCG
>CAZEGY010000560.1:0-1922 GCA_964511815.1 uncultured Rhodovulum sp. | reverse complement strand
AGGAACTCGTGGAGCGGCGGGTCGAGCAGGCGGATCGTCACCGGCAGCCCGTGCATGATCTCGAAGATCTCGATGAAGTCGGCGCGCTGCATCGGCAGCAGCTGGTCGAGCGCCGCCTGGCGCTCGGCGTCGGTGTCGGCGAGGATCATCTCGCGCATCACCATCAGCCGCGCGGGCTCGAAGAACATGTGCTCGGTGCGGCAGAGGCCGATGCCGTCGACGCGGAACTCGCGCGCCATCCGCGCCTCGGCGGCGGTGTCGGCGTTGGCGCGGACCCCGATGTCGCGCGCCGCGTCCGCCCAGTCGAGGAGCGTCGAGAAGGCGCCGCCGAGCTCGGAGGGGATCGTCGCCGGCGCGCCGATGCTGACCTCGCCGCTGGTGCCGTCGACGGTGACGAGCGCCCCCTCGTGCAGCGTGCGCCCGTCGCGGCTGACGAGGGTGCGCGCCACCGGGTCGAGCTTCAGCTCGGCGGCGCCGACGACGCAAGGCAGGCCGATGCCGCGGGCGATGACCGCCGCGTGGCTCGTCATCCCGCCGCGCACGGTCAGGACGCCGCGGGCGGCGTGCATGCCCCGGATGTCCTCGGGGCTGGTCTCGAGGCGGACGAGGATCGTCGCCTCGTCCTGGGCCGCGGCGGCCTGCGCCGCCTCGGCGGTGAAGACGATCCGGCCCGTCGCCGCCCCGGGGCTCGCCGCGAGCCCGGTCGCGAAGACGTCGCGCGGCGCGGAGGGGTCGATCTGCGGGTGGAGGTGCTCGATCAGGCTCCGCGGGTCGATGCGGAGCAGCGCCTCCTCGCGGGTGATCGCGCCGGCCTCGGCGAGATCGACGGCGATCCGCACCGCCGCCCGCGCGTTCCGCCGCACCGCGAGGGCGTCGACGACGGTGAGCCCGCCGCCCGCGCCCTCGCCGGCACCCTCGCCCTCGACGACGAAGTCGAGGGCGGTCGCGTCGCCGAGCCCGGCGGTGGCGTCGGCGGCCGCCGCCCGCGCCGCGGCGAAGGCCGCCGGCGCCCGTGTGGCGAGCGCCTCGGCGCCGCTTGCGTCGTCGGCCTTGCCGAGAGGCACCCGGGCGCCGGTCGCGAGCGCGCCCCCGCCCTGCACCTGCGGCCGGTAGGCGGCGATGCACGCCGGCGCGCCGGTCCGGCCGTCGACGAGCTGGATCTGCCCCGAGCCGCGCTCGCCGGTGCCGAGGGCGAGCGCCATGCGCTGGACGACGAGCCCGAGGCCGGCGTGCTCGGGGGCGCCCTTCGCCCGGCGCAGGATGCGCGCCGAGGCGGCGTTCCACGCCCGCGCCATCGCCCGCGCCGCGAGCGCGACCTGGGCCTCGGCGGTGTCGGGCCACGGCGTTCCGGCCTCGTCCTCGTAGAGCGCGAGGGTCGCCGCGAGGAGCGGCCGCAGCGCCGCCGGTGCCGGGTCGGGGTCGCCGCCGAGGTGCCGGCGCACGAGGCTCTCGAACTCCTCGGACTCGATGCCGTGGGCGAGCTGCCCGAGGCGCGCGACCGCGCGGACGTGGAGCCGCAGCGCCGCCGCCTCGCCGACGCGGTCCGCGAGCGGCCCGAGGCTCGACGGCCCGACGCCGAGGTTGAGGACGGCGGCCGGCCCGCCCCAGGCCCGCTCCTCGGGGCTCGAGCGCAGGGCGAAGAGCGTCCCCGGCGCCGCGGCGAGCGCGAGCGGCGGCAGCGCGCCGCCGGCGGCGATCTCGTCGACGCACTCGAACGACAGCGCGACCCCGGCCGGCACCGGCAGCCCGAGCGCCACCAGCCGGGCGAGCGTCGCCGCACGCCGGCCGTAGGCGGTGGCACGCACCGCCGCGCCGGCATCGAGCCCGATGACGGTGTCGCGCGGGTCGCGGATGATCTCCTCGGTTTTCATTGCGGTGCAGCATAGCATGTTTCCCGGGAACGCAAGCGGAAACGTCACGCC
>CAZEGY010000559.1:0-1928 GCA_964511815.1 uncultured Rhodovulum sp. | reverse complement strand
TCGAGTAGTCCCACCAGCGCCGGTAGGACTCGAGGTCCATCGGCGACAGCTTCCATTGCCGCACCGGGTCGTCGATGCGCTGGCGGAAGCGGCGCTCCTGCTCCTCCTCGCCGACGGTGAGGAAGTACTTGAGGAGCGTGATGCCCGACTCGGTCAGCAGCGCCTCGAGGTGCGGGATCTCCTGGAGGAAGCGCTGCGCCGCCTCGTCGGTGCAGTAGCCCATCACCCGCTCGACGCCGGGGCGGTTGTACCAGCTGCGGTCGAAGATCAGCACCTCGCCGGCGGCGGGCAGCTGCTCGATGTAGCGCTGCATGTAAAGCTGGGTCTTCTGCCGGTCCGACGGCGCCGGCAGCGCCACGACGCGGAACACCCGCGGGCTGACCCGCTCGGTCAGCCGCTTGATCATCCCGCCCTTGCCGGCGGCGTCACGACCCTCGAAGAGGATGACGACACGCGCCCCGCTCGCCTTCACCCAGGCCTGCAGGTTGGCGATCTCGACCTGCAGCCGGCCGAGCTCCTTCTCGTAGGCCTTGGTGCGGGCCTTCTTCGCCTCGGCGGCGGAGAGCTCGACCGGCGCCTCGGCGTCCTTCGCCTTCTTGTCCTTCTTCTTGTGCTTCTTGCTCATGGGGTTCCTCCCTTCGGACGGGTTGCCTCGAAGTCGCGCAGCGCGTCGTCGAGGTCGTCGAAGATCATGGCGGGGCCGATGGCGGCGAGGACCCCGGCGCGGTCGAGCAGGCCGCGCACGTCGGCGTGCAGCTCGACGAGGCCGAAGGCGAGGCCGCGGGCGGCGAGGGCGGCGTGGAGCTCGCCGAGCATCGCCGCGGCGGTCGAATCGACCTGGGTGATGGCGGTGGCGTCGAGGACCAGCCAGCGGGTGTCGGGCGGCGCCGCGTCGGCGATGGCGTGCAGCCGGGCGTGGACGTGGTCGGCGTTGAAGAACAGGAGGTCGCCCTCGAGCAGCACGATGGTCAGGCCGGGCACCGGGGCGGCGTCGGGACGGCGGTGCAGCTTGTAGAAACCGTCGCGGCCGGGGATGCGGCCGAGCAGCGCGTCGCGCGGGTACATCATCTGATGCAGGAGGTAGGCGAAGGTGGCGCCGATGGCGATGAGGACGCCGTTCAGGACCCCGAGGCTGATCGGGGCGAAGAGCGCGATCATCGCGAAGACGAACTCCATCCGGCTGATCCGCCAGATCCCGCGGAGCGCCGGCACGTCGATCATCCCGAGCGCCGCGGCGATCAGGATGGCGCCGAGCGCGGGGATCGGCAGGACGGCGAGCGCCGGCTGGAGGTAGAGCACGATCAGCACCAGCGTCCCGGCTGCGACGACGCCGGCGAGCTGCGAGCGGCCGCCGACGCTGGCGTTGACCGCGGTGCGCGAGTCCGACGCGGTGATCGGGAACGCCGAGAACAGGCCGGCGGCGATGTTGGCCGCGCCGAACCCCACCATCTCGCGGTCGGCGTCGACCGGGTAGCCGCCGCGCTCGCCGAAGCTGCGCGCCGTGACGATGCCGGCGGCGAAGCTGACGAGGAAGATCGCCGCCGCCCCGAGCAGGATCCGGTCGACGCCGGCGCCCCCCGTGGCCGGAAGCGCGAGCCGCGGGAGGCTCGAAGGAATGTCGCCGACGACGGCGATGCCGTGGCCGCGGAAGTCGAGGAGCGCCGAGAGCACGACCGAGACGACGACCACCACCACCGGGCCGGGAACCGGCAGGCGGGTGACGCGGACGGCCTCGAGCACGCCGAACATGGCGGCCGCGAGGGCGAGCGACGGCCAGTGGATCAGCGCGGCGTCGCGGACGAGCTCGACGACCGGCGCGATCAGGCCGTCGGCCTCGATGTCGACGCCGGTGATGCGCCCGAGCTGGCCGACGAGGATCGAGAGCGAGATGCCGGCGAAGAAGCCGACGAGGATCGGCCGCGACAGGA
>CAZEGY010000558.1:0-1932 GCA_964511815.1 uncultured Rhodovulum sp. | reverse complement strand
GGCGTCGGCGGTGGCGTCGGGTGCCGGGTCGTGCATTCTGTCGTCCTTGCGTTCGCCCGCCGGGGGGCAGGGCGGGGTCGGGGCGCGCGTGCGGCGGGTCGTCAGTTCATGCCGGCGGCGAGGCCGTCGGCGACCGTCGTCGCGGTAACGGTGAGCAGGTCGAGATAGGTCGGCACCGGGCCGTCCGGCTCCGACAGGCTGTCGACGTAGAGGACGCCGCCGTAGTGGGCGCCGGTCTCGCGGGCGACCTGCTCGGCGGGGGCGGTGTTGACGGTGCTCTCGCAGAAGACGACCGGGATGTCGTGCTCCCGCACCCCGTCGATGACGGCGCGGACCTGGCGCGGGGTTCCCATCTGGTCGGCGTTGATCGGCCAGAGGTAGAGCTCCTTCATGGCGAAGTCGCGGGCGAGGTAGCTGAAGGCGCCCTCGCAGGTAACGAGCCAGCGGCGTTCCTCGGGGATGCGGGCGATCTCCTGGCGGACGGGCTCGAGCGTGGCCCGGAGCTCCTCCTCGTAGGCCCGGGCGTTGTCCGCGTAGGTCGCGGCGTTGGCGGGGTCGTGCTCGGCGAAGGCCTTGGCGATGTTGTCGATGTAGATCAGCGCGGTGTCGAGGCCCATCCAGGCATGGGGGTTCGGCCTGCCCTCGTAGGTGCCGGCCGCGATCGGGATCGGGTCGATGCCGTCGGTCAGCGTGACCGACGGGACGTCGCCGAGGTTGTCGAGGAACTGGGCGAACCAGAGCTCGAGGTTCATGCCGTTCCAGAGGATCAGGTCGGCGTCCTGCGCCCGGACGATGTCCTGGGGCGTCGGCTCGTAGCCGTGGATCTCGGCGCCCGGCTTGGTGATCGACACCACCTCGGCGGCGTCGCCGGCGACGTTGCGCGCCATGTCGGCGAGCACGGTGAAGGTCGTGACCACCTTCATCCGGTCGGTGTCGGCCGTCGCGGCCCCCGCGGCCAGCGCCGCGACGGTCACGGCGACAGTCACGGCGACAGTCACGGCGGCGAGAAGGCGCGCGCTGGCTCGGTGCATCGGTCGGGATCCTCTCGTGTCGTGTGCTGCCGGCTCCCGGGTAGACGCGACGCCGGTGGCGGAGTCAACTGTTAATGCGAAGCGTTCGCAATAATGCCCGGGCGGCGCGGCGCTCACCGGCGGCGGCGCACCGAGGCGATCCAGTCCGCGCCGCCATAGGAGATGGCGTGGACGAGAACGCTCCGGGTCGTGTCGTCGACGGTGAAGGCCACGACCGCCCGGCGGCCGGCCGGGATGGCGCGCAGCCCGGGGGCGATCTCGTGGCGCAGCGAGCCCTTGTGCGGCGTCTCGGCGAGGGCGCGGACGGCGGCCTCGATCTCGGCGATGCGGCGCTCGGCCGCCGCGCGGCCGCTGTAGTCGGCGACGAGGCGGACGATGGCGAGGAGGTCGTTGCGGACCTCGGGATGGAAGGCGAGGCGATAGGTCAGGGATCAGCCGTCGCGCAGCGCCGCGCGCGCCGGGGCGAACGCCTCGCCGGCGTCGACGTAGTCGGCGGGCGCGGTCGCCAGCCGGGCGCGGATCTCGCCGGCCATCGCCGTCAGCGCCGCCTCGCGGGCGGCCTCGTCCTCGATCATGCGCTCGATGGCCGCGGCGACGGCGGAGCTCGCCGAGGCGAAGACGCCTTCCTTCACCTTGGAGACCAGATAGGCGTGGTGGCGGTCGGTGAAGCTGAGCGTGGTCTTGACGGTCATCGGCGCTCCCGGGGCGTATGACTTGGTCATATAGCACGGCCGGCGCGCGCGCGCAAACGGCGGCGCGGCTCGGGCTTCGCGAAGCCCACGCGACGGCGCGGCGCCGACGGCGGCCGCGCTCGCGGCCGGCAAGCTCGAGCAAGGCCGACTTTTGGGAGTTCGACAGGCAAGGGAACGGCCTTCTCTCTCCGGGTAAGCGTTATTATGAT
>CAZEGY010000557.1:0-1936 GCA_964511815.1 uncultured Rhodovulum sp. | reverse complement strand
CGGGCAGCTCGCGGATGTTGTTCGACTGGGTGAGCCAGATCGCGAAGGCGGCGACGGCGATCATGGTGACGAGGGTGACCATGAAGGGCGGCATCCCGAGGCGGGCGACGGCGGTGCCGTTGCAGGCGCCGATGACGGCGGCGACGGCGAGCATCGCGGCGATGGCGACGGGCGTCGCCCACGGGCTCGCGGCGAGCCACCCGCCCTGCTCGGTGAGGAAGGTCCCCCAGATCGGCGCGTTGGCGAGCACCTGCGCCGGCGCGGCGGTGGCGATCAGCGTCGCGGCGACGACGCTCGTCAGGCCCATGACCGCGCCCTGGCTGAGGTCGATGCCGGCGATGGTCAGCACGAAGGTCTGGCCGATGGCGACGACGAGGAGCGGCCACATGTTCGACATGAGGTTGCTCAGGTTCCCGGGCGTCGACAGCGTCGGCAGGAAGGGAACGAGGACGAGGAAATAGGCGAGCGACAGGTAGAGGACGAAGTAGTCCGACAGCAGCACCCGCCGGAGCCGGCGGCCGAGGTCGGCGCCGGGTCGCGGGGCAGGGGCCCGGATGTCCGGCCGGGGCGAGGCCCCGGCCGGCGAGAGGTCCTTCATCGTCAGGATTTGTTCTTGAGGAAGCCCTGGGAGAGGAGCACGCAGCCCCACATGTCCATCTCGCGGTCGCCGAGGTTGTCGGTGGTCAGCGCGAAGCCCGGGTCCTCGATGACGCTGTTCGGCTGGGCCTCGCCGGCGTCGATCGCCGCGAGGATCGCGGTCAGCGACTGCTCGGCCTCGAAGTAGAGGTCCTGCACCCCGGTCGCGTCGACGAAGCCGTCCTTGATCAGCTGGCAGGCGGTGGCGTCGCCGTCGAGGCCGGCCATCCAGACGTGACCGTCCTCGCCCGTCGCCTTCCACAGGCCGCGCGGCTCGAAGACCGAGCGGATGGTCGGGAAGAGGAAGTCCGACGAGGTGAAGAGCAGGTCGACCTGCGGGTTCGCCGTCACCGCCGCCTCGAGGTTGGCGAGCGCGGTCGCGGCATCCCACTGCGAGGCGACCTCGATCACGTTGAAGCGGTCGGCATGCTTGTCGATCGCGGCGTAGAAGCCGTCCTTGCGCCCGACCGCGTTCGGGTCGCCGAGGTCGCCGACGACGATGATCGCGTTGAGCGTGCCCTCGGGCTTCGCCGCCAGCGCCTTCTCGACGATCGAGTCGACGGCCTGGCCGGCGATCGTCGCGTTGTCGGCGACGACGACGATGCCCTTCGAGAGATCGCTCGGCGGGCGGTTGAAGACGGCGATCGGGGTGTCGGCGTCCTGCGCCTCGGCGACGATCGTGGTCGCGCTCTCGCCGTCCTGCGGGATCAGGATGATGCCGTCGACCCCCTGGGCGATGCAGTCGCGCACCTGCTCGAGCTGGCGGTTGGCGTCCTCGTTGGCGTTGCGCTCGATCACCGTGTGGCCGGCGTCCTTGAGCGTCGTGGTGATCGCGCCGTGGCCCGCCACCCAGAACTCGGTCTCGAGGTCCTGGAAGGCGAAGCAGATGGTGGCGGCCGAGGCGCCGGAGGCGGCGCAGAGGCCGAGCCCGGCGAGGATCGTGCCGGCGGCGAGGCGGGTGGCGGCGAGGCGGGTCAGGCTGGTCATCTTTTCTCTCCCTGTGCAGTCGTTGGTGACGTCAGGCGGCCTTCTCCGGGTGGCAGATGTCCTTCACGGAGCGTAGCACCGCGTCCGGGGCGAAGACCCGCTCGAGCCAGTCCTCGCGGAAGATCTGCGGCTTCGCCTGGGCGATGGCGTGCAGCGCCCCGTCGGAGAAGCGGCCCTCGGGGAAGATCCCGAAGGCGATGGCGAGCTCGATGTTGAGGTGGCCGATGATGAAGTCCTGCGCCGCCTGCTCGGGCACGCCGCGGCGGACCGCCTCGTCGGTCGCCTCGCGGAGCGCCAGCGCCAGCGTGGCGCC
>CAZEGY010000556.1:0-1939 GCA_964511815.1 uncultured Rhodovulum sp. | reverse complement strand
GGCCCCGGATCTCGGGCCCCGGATCTCAGGCCTGGTGCAGCGACACCACCCGCGGCAGCGACCAGATGTCGAGGTCGGCGCCGCGGCCGCCCTTGCCGCCGGCCTTGGGCAGGCCGGCCTCGAGCTCGGTGAGCCGCTCGGCGAAGAGCGCGGTCTGCTCGGCGGCGGCGAGGCCGGCGATCAGCCGCACCGCCTCTCCTTGAGCCTCGGCGCGGGCGGCCTCGGCGGCCGGATCCCAGGCGGGCCGCGCCTCGACCGCCGCCAGCCGCGCTTCGAGCGGCGCCAGCCGGGCGAGCAGCGCGGCGATGCCGGCGTCCTTCTGGGCGTAGAGGCGGGTGAGCCGGTCGGCGACCTCGCCGAGCGCCCCGCCGTCGGCCGCCTGCAGCGCCGACGCGGTCTCGGCCTGCGCGCGCTGCAGCGCCTCCAGCCGCTCGCGCAGGGCCTCGATCGCGGCGCGCGGGTCGCGCTCGGCGAACCCGGCCTCCAGCGGACCGAGGCGCGCCATGCCGTGCTCGACCCCGTGCTCGACCTCGGCGAGCCGGTCCTCGAGCGGCGCGAGGCGGGCGAAAACCGCCTCGACGGCAGCGTCCTTCTGGGCGTGGAGACGAGTGAGCTGGCCGGCGATCTCGCCGAAGGCCCCCTCCCCCGCCTCGATCCTGCCGAGCCGCTCGCGCAGCGCCTCGAGCCGCGCCCCGACGCCGGCGAGCGCCGCCTCGGGGTCGCGGGCGTCGATCTCGGCGAGCTTCGCCTCCAGGGGCGCGAGGCGGGCGAACACCGTCTCGACAGTGGCGTCCTTCTGGGCGTAGAGCCGGGTGAGCTGGTCGGAGATCTCGGTGAACGGGTTCTCGGCGTCCTCGATCGCCGCGAGCCGGCCCTGCATGCCTTCGAGCCGCTCGGCGAAACGGTCGAGGAGCGCGCGCGGGTCGCGCTCGGCGAGGCCCTTCTCCATCTCGCCGAGCCGCGCCTCCAGCGGCGCGAGGTGGGCGAACACCGTCTCGACCGCGGCGTCCTTCTGGCCGTAGAGCCGGGTCAGCTGGTCGGCGATCTCCCCGAACGGGTTCTCGACGCCCTCGAGCGCCGCCACCCGGCCCTGCACCGTTTCCAGCCGTTCGGCGAAGCGGTCGAGCAGCGCCCGCGGGTCGCGCTCGGCGAGGCCCTTCTCGACCTCGGCGAGCTTCGCCTCGATCGGCGCGAGGCGGGCGAAAACCGCCTCGACGCCGGCGTCCTTGCGGGCGTGGAGATCTGCGAGCCGCTCGGAGACCGCCGCCACCGCGCCGGCGCCGTCCTCGACGCTGCCGAGCCGGTCGCGCAGGGAGTCGAGCCGCGCCTCGATGCCGGCGAGCGCGGCCTGCGGGTCGCGGGCGCCGATCTCGGCGAGCCTGGCTTCGAGCGGCGCGAGGCGGGCGAAGACCGCCTCGACGGTGGCGTCCTTCTGGGCGTAGAGCCGGGTGAGCTGGTCGGAGATCTCGGTGAACGGGTTCTCGGCGCCTTCGATCGCCGCCACCCGGCCCTGCATCGCCTCCAGCCGTTCGGCGAAGCGGTCGAGCGCCGCCCGCGGGTCGCGCGCGACGAGGCCCTTCTCCATCTCGGCGAGGCGGGTTTCCAGTGGCGCCAACCGGGTCGGGCTCTCGAGCGCCGCCAGCCGGTCGCCGATGGCGGCGTCGGCGGCGCCGAGGGCGTCGAGCCGCTCGGCGAGCCGGGCGAGCGCGGGCTCCGGGTCGCGGCCGCGGAGCTCGGTCTCCAGCGCGCCGAGCCGGGCGGCGAGCTGGCCGGCCAGCGCTTCCTTCTGGGCGTGGAGCCGGGCGAGCTGCTCGGTGAACTCGCGCACCGGGCCGCCGGCGCGGGCCTCGAGCCCGGCGATCTCCTGCTTCGCCGCGCCCTGCGCGGCCTGCAGCGCCTCGATGCGGCCTTCGAGCCGCTTCAGCGCCTCGCGCCCGGC
>CAZEGY010000555.1:0-1943 GCA_964511815.1 uncultured Rhodovulum sp. | reverse complement strand
GCTGATCCGCTCGTTGCTGCCTGCCTTGTGTGCCATGGAAAGGCGCGGCGTGGCGTGATCGGCCCTCATCTGCCGTCGACACGAGCCGGAATTGTGCGCCGCGATGCGTGAGAGCGGTCGTTCGAAGTGCTGTGGTGGTCAGCCTGTGGTCGGCGATGTTGAAGATCCTCTCGAGCATGTTGCCGGCCCGCGGCGAGCCGTTCGCGAGGCGCCCGACCGCTGGTTGACCCCGAGGACGTCGCAGATCGTGTTGGCCAGCAGGCTCTCGAGACAGCTAAACTCGACGACCATGGCCGATGGCGCGCAGCAGCTCGTCGGGGACGTCGGTCACCACCGGCAGTCGATGTGACGCCGGCACAGTTGAGCGGATCGCCGCCCGGTTCGTGGCGGTGCGGTGTCGCTGGCGACGTCGACGGTCGAGCCGGCCGGGCAGCTTGCCGAGGCCACCAAGCGCCGAAGCGGGACCCCGCGCGGAACGGCAATCCTAAAGCAACTCCGGACCATTACCGACCGAGGCGGGTCACCGTCGTGAGGCTATCGTGGTCCCGAAGCGTGTCGATCCGCAGCCTATGTGGTCGGGGACGGGTTGAGGGCGGGAAGGTCGCGTCCGCCCGTGTCGCTCTTCCGCGACCTGAGCGCCGTCCGCCGATCCTGCAATGCTGTCAGAAGCGCGCGACGTTCGGCGGCCTGGATCGAGCCGAGACTGCCGGCCGAGCCGTAGGCTGATCGCTCGAGGGAGAGCAGCGCCGCCTCGATGTCCGGCGTCAGCGCCGGATCGTCGGGCGAGGCGCGCCGCATCCAGTCGCGGATCCCTGCGCGAAGGGCGCCCGCCGGGGCGGTTCGCACCGTCCTCCGGAGGCGGCGATAGACTTGGCGCTCGCTCGGCGGGTGCGGGCTCCCGCTCCCTGTCCGCCAACGCCGGAGCAGGACGCTCGCTGCGATCGCCGCGAGGGCGGCGAGGCTGACGGCGATCCTGGTCGCGCGGGCGCGCGTCGGTTCTCCGGCCGGGGTTTCCTTCCAGCCGGGCGGCGCCGCAACATCGAAGGCGATCGCATCCGTGGTCGCGGTGGCGACGGAGCGGCTCCCGGTGTTCCACCAGTCGAGGGAGATCGCAGGCAGCGTGTAGCTGCCCGGCGCCTCGATGACGTAGGTAACAATCTCGACCCGTGTCGCGGTCGGCGGATCACTGCGCTCGCCGGCCGTGTCCGTAAGCTCCGGCTCCTTCGGATACCCGCGCAGGCCCGCGGGTGTGGCGATCCGTCCCGCGAGGGGAGGCAGCATCATCGCCGGCGGGCCGGAGGCCGTCGTTGTCAGCGTCAGGGTGAGGGCGTCGCCGGGCGTCGGGCTGTCGGGCAGGCCTTCCGCGGTCGCGGTGACAGTGAGATCGCTGGCGGCGAGGAAGGGGTCGAGCCCCCGGCGCCGGGCGGGACGGTGGCGGAGAAGGCGATGTCGGGGACGGGCAGCGTCGCCTGCTGCGGACTGTTGTCGGCGCCGGCCCAGGTGAGGGAGACGGCAGCGTCGGAGAGGTCGTAGTTGGCGGCGCGCTGCGGGATGACCTCGTAGGTGCGGGTGAGGCCGGACCAGCTGGCCTCGCCGATCCGCCGGGTCACCGGGCGGGTGGCGCGCTCCGGGAGGCGGGTGATCGCGTCTGCGATCTGCAGGTCGGGCCAGTCCGGGGGCTGCGGCATGAAGGTGGGGACGAGGACGGTGATCGCGATCGCGACGGGCGTGCCGACGGTGACGGGCGCGGTCGGGTCGATGTCGACGGCGATGATGGGCGTCTCCTGCGCCGTGGCGGGGAGGCCCAGCGCGAGGAGGAGAAGGAGGGCGCGGATCATTGTGCGGCCTCGATCGCGAAGCGGGACTTGAGGAAGTCGGCCGGTTTCGTCTGCTTCCGCCGCCTCCGGGTCCTGGGCGTAGTGCCGCGGCCGCGCCGAGAGCTT
>CAZEGY010000554.1:0-1949 GCA_964511815.1 uncultured Rhodovulum sp. | reverse complement strand
AGTCACTTAACTAGCTGCACGCGCGCGTGCAGGCGTGCGATTCCGCCGCCGTCGCCCGGTCTCCCGAAGCCCGCGCCGCCGGGCGGCCAGGCTCCGCCGTCCCCGCACGCGAGCCCGGGCCGCGGATCGCCGACCCGCCACGGCTTGCCCCGCCGCCCGTCGCCCCCCACACTCGCCGCCGTCACCGACCCCCCCTCAGCCAACCCCCGAGGCCCGCCACCCATGATCCCCGCCATCTCGATCCTCTTCCTCTGCCAGCTCGCCGGCGAGGTCGTCGTCCGCACCGCCGGCCTCGCCTTCCCCGGGCCGGTCCTCGGCATGGGCCTGCTCTTCGCCGGCCTCGCCATCCGCGGCCGCTCCGACCCGACCCTCGACGCCGTCGCCGACGTCATCCTCCGCCACCTGTCGCTGCTCTTCGTCCCGGCGGCGGTCGGGGTCATGCAGCAGGCCGGGCTCATCGCCGCCAACTGGCTGGCGATCTCGGTCGGCCTCGTCGCCTCGACGGTGCTGACCCTCCTCGTCACCGTCTACACCTTCCGCGCCGTGGCGCGCTTCACGGATGCCCGCGCATGACCCCCGATTTCTACCGCGTCTGGGTCTACCTCGCCTCGACCCCGCTGCTCTGGCTGACCGCGACCCTCGTCGCCTTCGCCGTCGGCGACGGCATCTCCGCCGCCGTCCGCCGCAACCCGCTCGCCAACCCGGTGGTCATCGCCGCCGGCCTGCTCATCGTCGTCCTCGTCCTCACCGGCACCAGCTACCGCGTCTACTTCGAGGGCGCCCAGTTCGTGCACTTCCTCCTCGGCCCCGCCACCGTCGCCCTCGGTCTGCCGCTGTGGCGCAACCGCGTCGCCGTGCGCCGCAACCTCCTGCCGATGTGCGCCGCCCTCGTCGCCGGCTCGCTGACCGCGATCGGCTCGGCGGTGCTCGTCGCCTGGCTGCTCGGCGCCCCCGGCCCGATCCTCGCCTCGCTGGCGGCGAAGTCGGTGACCGCGCCGATCGCGATGGCGCTGACCGAATCGATCGGCGGCATCCCGGCGCTCGCCGCCGTCCTCGTCGTCCTGACCGGCATCCTCGGCTCGGTGATCGTCACGCCCCTGATGAACGCCCTCGGCATCCGCGACTTCGCCGCCCGCGGCTTCGCGGTCGGCGTCGCCAGCCACGGCATCGGCACCGCCCGCGCCTTCCAGGTCAGCGAGGAGGCCGGCACCTTCGCCGGCATCGCCATGGGCCTGAACGGCGCCCTCACCGCCCTCGTCTTCGCCGCGCTGGTGCTCGTTCTCTGAACGCCGCCGCCGGGCGCGCGGAATGCCGCGGCCCGGCGCGCCTTGTAAGGCCGCGCCCGCGAGCTAGAGTGCTGTCCCCGACCAGACCCGGAGGACGACAGATGGCCAAGACCAAGACCGCCGCGCCGAAGGCGAAGCCGGCGGAGTCGGCGCCGCGGCTCCGCACCCGCAACGCCCTCGGCGAGGAGGCGACGCGCGACGTTTCCGCCGGCCTCGCCGCACTGCTGGCCGACACCTTCGCGCTCTACCTCAAGACCAAGAACTTCCACTGGCACATGTCGGGGCCGCACTTCCGCGACTACCACCTGCTCCTCGACGAGCAGTCCGACCAGATCTTCGCGATGACCGACCCGGCGGCCGAGCGCGCCCGCAAGCTCGGCGGCCTCACCCTGCACTCGATCGGCGAGATCTCCCGGCTCCAGCGGATCAAGGACAACGACGCCGACTACGTCGAGCCCCAGGACATGATCGCCGAGCTCGCCGAGGACAACCGCCAGCTCGCCGCCGAGATGCGCACCCTCCACGGCACCTGCGACGACTACGGCGACGTCGCGACCGCGAGCCTGCTCGAGAACTGGATCGACGAGACCGAGCGCCGGGCGTGGTTCCTCTTCGAGACCACCCGCGCCGGCCGCAACACCTCCTACTAGGACGCGGCGCCCC
>CAZEGY010000553.1:0-1951 GCA_964511815.1 uncultured Rhodovulum sp. | reverse complement strand
GGGCCTGCCGCGACGCGACCTGGTCGATGGTGATCGCCGGCATCGACCCCGACCCCGCCCGCGCCCCGGAGCTCGTCGACTGGGCGCGCGGCTACTGGGAGGCGGTCCATCCCTTCAACCCGGGCGGCGCCTATCCGAACTTCATGATGGACGACGAGCCCGACGACCGGCTGGCACGGACCTTCGGCGCCAACTATCCGCGCCTGAAGGCGGCGAAGCGCCGCTACGACCCGGGGAACCTCTTTCGCCGCAACCCGAACGTCCCGCCGGCCTGATCCGCCCCCGCCATCGCCCCGGCGGCCCTGTCCCGGCGTGGCCGGGACAAGCGGACGTTTCGCACCTTTCCAGAGGGTTAACGCGCGAGGGACAGTTCTGCAATATCAACGACTTGACCCCTGTCCCGCGCGCGAGACGGGACCGCCTCCGGGGTCTCGGAGATACGGGCGGAAGGCGGAGAGGACGGCGGCGTAGGTCTCGCGCTTGAAGGGCACGATCAGCTCGACGAGCCGCCCCGGCTCGACCCAGTCCCAGGTGCGGAACTCCGGGTGCGCGGTCGCGATGCCGATCAGGCCGTCGTCGCCGGTGAAGCGCATCAGGAACCAGCGCTGCCTCTGGCCGCGGAACCGGCCCTTCCAGATCCGCGGCACGAGGTCGAGCGGCAGGTCGTAGGTGATCCACTCCGGCGCCTCGGCGACGAGCTCGACCGCCGCCTGCGGGATGCCGGTCTCCTCGGCGAGCTCGCGGTAGGCCGCCTCGAGCGGGGTCTCGCCCGCGTCGATGCCCCCCTGCGGCATCTGCCAGGCGGGCTCGGGGTTGTCGAGCCGCTGCCCGGCGAAGACCCGCCCCGCCGGGTTCAGGATCATCAGCCCGACGTTCGGCCGGTACGGCAGCGCGCGAAGCTCGGCCTCGGTCAACCCCATCGCCAGCCCTACTTCTGCTGGTTCTCGGCCGAGAGGTAGGACATGCCGCGGAGGATATCCATCGCGTAGCTCAGCTGGTAGTCCGCGGCCCGCAGGCGCGCGGTCTCCTCCTTGTGCTTGCGATCCTCCTCGAGGATCGCCTTCTCGTCCTCGGTCAGGCTGTCGTTCTCGAGGCTGCCGCGGAGGTCGGCCTCGGAGCGCAGCTGCGGCGTCGGCGCCTGCTCGTCCTCCTTGACCTCCTCGGACGGGCGCTGCTCGACGATGATGTCGGGGGCGACGCCGAGCGCCTGGATCGAGCGGCCCGAGGGCGTGTAGTAGCGCGCCGTCGTCAGCCGGATCGCCCCCTCGCCCTGCACCGGCATGATCGTCTGCACCGAGCCCTTGCCGAAGGTCTGGGTGCCGATGATGATCGCGCGGTGGTGGTCCTTGAGCGCCCCCGCGACGATCTCCGAGGCGCTCGCCGAGCCGCCGTTGACGACGACCGCGAGCGGCTTGCCGCCGGTCAGGTCGCCCGGCGTCGCGTTGTAGCGCTCGCTGTCGCGCGGGTCGCGGCCGCGGGTCGAGACGATCTCGCCCGAGTCGAGGAAGGCGTCGACGACCGAGATCGCCTGGTTGAGCAGCCCGCCGGGGTTGTTGCGCAGGTCGATGACGAAGCCCGTCACCTTGTCCATGCCGCCCGCCGCCTCGACCTCCTTCTTCAGCTCCTGCTCGAGCTCGGGATAGGTCTGCTCGTTGAAGGTCTTGAGGCGGAGGACGACGATGCCGTCCTCGAGCCGCGCCTCGACCGGCGAGACGGTGATGGTCTCGCGGGTGATCTTGACGTCGAAGGGCTCGTCGGTGCCCTCGCGCTGGAGGGTGATGGTGATGTCCGAGCCCACCGGCCCGCGCATCATGTCGACCGCCTCGTTGAGGGTGAGGCCCATGACGCTCTCGCCGTTGACCTGGACGATGAGGTCGCCCGACTGCACCCCGGCGCGGTCGGCCGGCGTGCCCTCGATCGGCGCGACCACCTTCACGAAGCCGTTCTCCTG
>CAZEGY010000552.1:0-1984 GCA_964511815.1 uncultured Rhodovulum sp. | reverse complement strand
GTCTCGAAGGTCCGGCCGATCTGGAAGAAGACCGCGTTGCTGCGGGCGTTCGTCGGGTCCTGCTCGCGGCTGCGGAAACGGTAGCCGATATCGGCCGAGACGGCGTCGGTGAGGTCGTAGCTGAGCGCCGCGACGGCGGTCACCCGGTCGATGTCCTCGGGCCCCTCGTCGGTCAGCTCGTCCACGCTCTGCTGGTGGGCGTAGGCAAGGTCGAAGCTCACCCGGGAGAGCGCGTTGAGGTCGCGCACGATGCCGAAGCTGGCGCCGTTCACCCGCGCCTGGTTCCCGCCGCTCTTGGTGGCGGTGTAATTCTGGAAGATGCGGCCACGGAGCTGTCCGCGCGGCAGGCGATAGGTGCCGACCACGTTGCCGGTGAACTGCGGGTCCGGGGCGGCGGTGGTATAGGAGGCGTTGGCGCGCAGCACGAAGTCCTGTTCGACGGTGTAGCGCAGGTTGGCGCGCACCAGGGGGCCATTGTCGCTCTGGGTGGTCGAGCGCACGCCGGCGTTGTTCGTGTCCCTGCGCTTGCGGTCGGCGTAGCCGATGCCGCCGCCGAGCAGGAAGTTCTGGCTCGGCTCGTAGATGAGGCCGGCATCGACCGAGCCCACCCGCAGCGAGGTGTCGGCATTGTTGTCGGCGTCGTAGGCGAGATAGTCGGCCGAGACGATGCTCGAGAAGACCGGGGTGAGCCGGAGCGTCCAGTCAGCCTGGCCTTCCAGCGTGGTGCGCGGGGCCTGGTTCGGGGTCTCCTCGGTATAGTCGATCTGGGTCGCGAGGAAGCGCAGCGAATAGCTGGAGGGCGAGTCGGTGGCGAAGGCGACCCCCACATTGGCGTCGTAGCGCAGCTCGTAGGTGTTGCCCTCGAGCTGGTCGAGGTCGTCCGGCAGCGCCCCCTCGTCGGTAACGAAGTCGTCGAGCGACTCGATGTAGTCCACCCGGCGCTGGCGGAAGTTGAGGGCGGCATCGAAGACGCCGCTCGCCCATTCATTGACGTAGCCGACATTGGCCGTGGTGGGCGACGCCACGGTGAATTCGAAGTCCTCGTCCGCTTCCCAGAGCGCGCGCAGGCCGGTGTCGAGGCCGAGGCGGAAGGTCTGGGTGTCGGTGGCGTTGAGGAAGCCGAGGTTCACCCGGGTGTCGGTGAAGTAGCTGGTGCCCGGGGAGGGGTCGTCGAGGTTGTAGTTGTCGTTGACCTCGAAGCGCTGCGAGATGGTGGCCGAGAGGATCTTGCCCTCGATGTTGGCGTCCGGGTCGAGCTCCTGGGCGACGGCGCCGCCGGCTGCGAGCAGGGAAGCGATGGCGGCGCCGCGCAGGGTGCGCGGCAGGGGGCGGGGCGGCGACGGCGGCATCGGGCGGGTCTTCACTCGAAGAGTTTGCGCTCGGGAACGATGATGACGTCACCCTCCCGCATGGTGATCATCGACTGGATCGCCGCGCCGCGCTCCACGGCGTTGAAGTTGAAGAGGTAGAGCCGCTCCTGGCCGGTGGAGTCGCTGCGGCGGAGCTGGATGCGCTTGGTGGCGGCGAAGCGGTCGAAGCCGCCGGCGAGTGCTATGGCCTGCAGGAGCGTGGTGCCGGTCTCCACCTCGACGCGGCCGGGGGCGTCGACCTGGCCGATGACGAAGATCGGGAAGGTCTCCTCCTCCTCCACGACGCCGGTGACCGAGACGAAGACGCTGGGCCGCACGGCGAAGTTCGAGGCGAGCCGGTCGGCGATCGCCTTCTCCACCGATTCCACCGTCTGCCCCGCGGCGCGCACCGAGCCGGCCAGCGGCACCGAGATCCGCCCGTCGGGCAGCACCAGGACCTGCCGGTTGAGGGTGTCGTCCTCGAGCACGGTCACCGCGAGCTGGTCGCCGGGCTGGATGCGGTAGCTGGCGCTCTGGGCGAAGGCTGCCGGGGCCGCCAGCACGGCGGCAAGCAACACAAGTACGATCCGGTTCATCGCTCGGCCTCACATGTCCATTTGCCGACTTGTTTAATC
>CAZEGY010000551.1:0-1992 GCA_964511815.1 uncultured Rhodovulum sp. | reverse complement strand
CCGCATTGCGCCAGTACCGGACTCTCCGCCACCGCCCTTCCTCCTGGCCTTCTTCCTGGCCCAAATACTCTCGGGGGTGAATTGGCCGAAGGCCAAGAGGGGCTGGAGGCCCCCTCCCGACGCCGCCGGTCGAGGGTCGCTCGGGGCCGCGAGCGGACGCGGGGGCGTCCGATAAGAGCGTTCGCGGGGATCATCCCTGGAGGCCGTCCCGCTCGCCGAGCGCGGCGCGCATCCGGTCGACGACGACCTCGGCCATGCGGTTGATCCGCGCGACCCGGGCGTCGTCCTGGTGGCGCACGAG
Source organism: uncultured Rhodovulum sp. (assembly GCA_964511815.1). GTDB lineage: Bacteria > Pseudomonadota > Alphaproteobacteria > Rhodobacterales > Rhodobacteraceae > Amaricoccus. The sequence goes on along the minus strand of CAZEGY010000551.1, from coordinate 1,691 downwards.
ATAGAAGCTCCGGGTCAGGCGGATGTCCTCGGGCAGGACCGCCACCAGCTCGCGGTGCGCGCGCGCGACGAACTCCGGCAGGATGCAGATCCCGACGCCGCGCAGGCACCAGCCGAGCTGGACGATCAGGCTGTTCGAGGTCAGCGACGGCTCGGTCTCGCGTCCGAGCAGGGCGTAGTAGTCGAGCTCCTTGTCGAAGATCATGTCCGAGATGTAGCCGATGCCGCGGAGCTGGCGCAGGTCGTCCATCGAGCGCACCGGCCCGAGCCCGGCGACGAGGTCGGCGCGGGCGTAGAGCCGCAGCCGGTAGTCGGCGATCTTGCGCACCGTCAGCCGCCCGGCGGTCGGCGGCGACACGGTGATGGCGAGGTCGGCCTCGCGCTTCGACAGCGAGAACAGCCGCGGCAGCGCCACCACCTGCACCTGGAGGTCGGGGTTGTCGCGGCTGAGCTCGTCGCAGGCGTCGACGAGGAGGTAGTTCGAGACCCCGTCCGGCGCCCCGATGCGGACCGTCCCCGACAGCCGGTCGGCGTGGCCGCCGAGCTCGTCGGCCGCCGCGCGGGCGAGGCTCTCCATCGCCTGCGCGTGCTCGACGAGCCCGAGCCCGGCCTCGGTCAGGACATAGCCGTCGGGCGAGCGGTCGAAGAGCTTCGCCCCGAGCGCCGCCTCGAGCGCCGCGATCCGCCGCCCCGCCGTCGTCGGATCGAGCCCGAGCGTGCGGCCGGCCGCCTGCAGCCGGCCGTGCCGCGCCACCGCGAGGAACGCGCGGAGGTCGTCCCATCTCATCGTGCCTTTTTGCATGGCCCTTCCTAGCACGCCCCCGGGTCCGTGCGAAATCGCAGATCGCGCCGCCGCAGCCTATCCGGCCCGCGGCCGCCGTCAAATCCTGCGGGGCGCGCGCGCCCGGCCCCCGGCATCGCCGCAGGACGGGCCTGACGACTTTCCCGCTGTACCTCCCGGCGTTTGACGGTAGCGTGCGCGCGGAACACTGACACTGGGGAGGACCAGCGCAATGCAGGAGATCGGGCACTTCATCGACGGCAAGCGCGTCCCGGGCCGCTCCGGGCGCTTCGCCGACGTCTTCAACCCGGCGACCGGCGAGGTCCAGGCCCGCGTCGCCCTCGCCTCGAAGGACGAGCTCGCCGCCGCGGTGGCGAGCGCCGCGAAGGCGCAGCCGAAGTGGGCGGCGACCAACCCCCAGCGCCGCGCCCGGGTGATGATGCGCTTCGTCGCCCTCCTCAACCGCGACATGGACAAGCTCGCCGAGAAGCTGTCGAGCGAGCACGGCAAGACCTTCCCCGACGCCAAGGGCGACGTGCAGCGCGGCCTCGAGGTCGCCGAGTTCTGCGTCGGCGCGCCCCATCTGCTCAAGGGCGAGTTCACCGACGCCGCCGGCCCCGGCATCGACATGTACTCGATGCGCCAGCCGCTCGGCGTCGTCGCCGGGATCACGCCCTTCAACTTCCCGGCGATGATCCCGATGTGGAAGATGTGCCCGGCGCTCGCCTGCGGCAACGCCTACGTCCTCAAGCCCTCGGAGCGCGACCCTTCCGTGCCGCTGATGCTCGCCGAGCTCATGCAGGAGGCGGGCCTCCCCGACGGCGTCCTCCAGGTCGTCAACGGCGACAAGGAGGCGGTCGACGCCATCCTCGACCATCCCGACATCGCCGCCGTCGGCTTCGTCGGCTCGA
>CAZEGY010000550.1:0-1997 GCA_964511815.1 uncultured Rhodovulum sp. | reverse complement strand
CCGAGCGGCTGCGGCAAGAGCTCGCTCCTCAAGGCGGTCGCCGGGCTCTGGCCCTATGGCGAGGGCGGCATCGACGTCGCCGCCGGGGCGCGGGTCTTTCTCGCCGCGCAGGAGCCCGACCTTCCCGACCACCTCTCCCTCGGCGACCTCGTCGCCTATCCGCGCGCGGCGGGCGCGTTCGACCGGCTGGCGACGGCGGAGGTTCTGTCGCGGGCCGGGCTCGGCGCCTTCATCCGCGACCTCGATCAGGTGCTCCACGACGGCCGGCCGTGGCGCGACGTGCTCTCGGGCGGCCAGAAGCAGCGCCTCGTCCTCGCCCGGATGCTGCTCCAGGAGCCCGACGTCCTGCTCCTCGACGAGGCGACCTCGGCCCTCGACCCCCACGCCGCCGCCGACTTCCACCTCGCCCTCGACGAGCGCCTGCCCGACGCGGTGATCCTCGCGGTCCTGCACACCAGCGTCCCGCCGCACGACCCGGAGGGGCGGCCGTTCTACAACCAGACCCTCGTCCTCACCCCGTCGGTCGCCCTCGCGAGCACCGTCGCCGACCCGGAGCCCGTCGACGCGGGCGAGCCCGAGGTGCCGGCGGGCCTCGTCCTCCGCATGCAGTAGCCGGGTGCCTCCGCCCGCGTCGCGCGTGTAGGATGGCCCGGAGGCACCAGCGGCAGGAAGGGCGCGGCGCATGCGACAGGAGACGGGAGCGGGCTTTCCCGCGGGCGGATGGGCGCCGGGAGATCGCGACGACGAGGCGCTGCTCGACCTCGTCCAGCGCCAGACGCTGCGCTACTTCTGGGACTTCGCCCACCCGGTCAGCGGCCTCGCCCGCGAGCGCAGCAACGTCACCGCCAAGTACGGCCACGAGGCGTGCACCACCGGCGGCAGCGGCTTCGGGGTCATGGCGATCGTCGCCGGGGTCTCGCGCGGCTGGATCGACCGCGCCGAGGCGGTCGAGCGGCTGTGGACGATGGTGCGCTTCCTGCTCAAGGCCGACAGCTATCACGGGATCTGGCCGCACTTCCTGAACGGCGAGACCGGCCGCACCATCCCCTTCAGCCGCAAGGACGACGGCGGCGACGTCGTCGAGACCTCGTTCCTCGTCATGGGCCTTCTCTGCGCCCGCCAGTTCTTCGACGGCCCCGGCGAGGCCGAGGGACGGCTTCGCGCCGCGATCGACTGGCTCTGGCAGGAGGCGGAGTGGAGCTGGCACACCCGGGACGGGCGCAACGTGCTCTACTGGCACTGGAGCCCGAACAACGGCTGGAGCATGAACCACGAGATCCGCGGCTGGAACGAGTGCCTGATCACCTACGTCCTCGCCGCCGGGGCGCCGCGCTATCCGGTCTCGCCCGACGTCTATCACCGTGGCTGGACCGACGGGCGCGACTTCCTCAACGGCCGCACCTACGACGGCGTCGTCCTGCCGCTCGGCCCCGACGGCGGCGGGCCGCTGTTCCTGTCGCAGTATTCCTTCCTCGGCCTCGACCCGCGGGGCCTGCGCGACCGCTATGCCGACTACTGGCAGCAGAACGTCGCCCATACGCTGGTCAACCGGGCGTACTGCATCCGCAACCCCAAGGGTTTCCGCGGCTACGGTCCCGACTGCTGGGGGCTGACCGCCAGCGACAGCGTCCGCGGCTACGACGCCCACTCGCCGACGAACGACCTCGGGGTCATCGCCCCGACCGCGGCGCTCGCGGCCTTCCCCTACGCGCCCGAGGCGGCGATGGCGGTGCTGCGCCACTTCCACCGCGACCTCGGGCTGCGGATCTGGGGCGACCTCGGCTTCGTCGACGCCTTCAGCGAGACCGACGACTGGTACGCCGCGTCGCACCTCGCCATCGACCAGGGGCCGATCGTGGCGATGATCGAGAACGCCCGCTCGGGCCTGCTCTGGCGGCTGCTGATGAGCTGTCCCGAGATCGCCGTCGGCCTCCGCCGCCTCGGCTTCGCGAGCCCGCACCTCGACGCGCCGCTCACCGCCTGAGAACCGCGGGAAA
>CAZEGY010000549.1:0-2003 GCA_964511815.1 uncultured Rhodovulum sp. | reverse complement strand
CGGCAGGCCGCGGTTCATCCAGATCAAGGGCATCAACCTCGAGGCCGAGCCGATGAGGTTCATGCTCTACACCACCAACACCGACACGCCGGGCTACATCGGCGCGCTCGGGACCAAGCTCGGGGCGCTCGGCATCAACATCGCTACCTTCGCCCTCGGGCGGGCGGAGAAGAGCGGCGAGGCGATCGCGCTCCTCGGCGTCGACGACACGGTGGCGCCGGCGGCCCTCGCCGAGATCTCCGAGCTTCCGCAGATCCGCCAGGCCAAGGCCCTGCGCTTCTGATCCCCGGGGCCCCCGGGGACGCTCCCCGGGGGCCCCGCGGCGATGACGCTTTACCTCTCCCCGCCGAGGCGGCAGGGTCCGGCCAGGAGCGGGGGGAGCGCCATGACCGACGCCACTTACGACTACGTCATCGCCGGTGGCGGCTCGGCCGCCTGCGTCGCGGCGATGCGGCTGGTGCGCGAGGCGGGCGCCCGCGTCCTCGTCCTCGAGCGCGGGCCGGCGCGGGTCGCCCGGCTGATCGACTTCCCCGCGGGCTACATGAAGTATCTCGCCCGCGAGGACTTCCTCGAGATGCACGCGACCGAGCCGCAGCCCCGCCTCGGCGGCCGCGGTCCGATCGTGCCGGTCGCCCGCGCCCTCGGCGGCGGCAGCGCGATCAACGCCATGGTCTACATGCGCGGCCAGCGCGCCGACTACGACGGCTGGGCGGCGCACCTCGGCACGAACGCGGACCCGGGCGGCGCCTGGGGCTACGACGACCTCTTGCCGCACTTCACCCGGCTCGAGGGCAACGCCCGGTTCAACGACGCCTTCCACGGCATCGACGGGCCGCTCAAGGTCTCCGAGCCCGGCACCGTCTGCGACACCACCGAGGACTTCCTCCGCGCCGCCCAGGGCCTCGGCCACCCCTACAACCCCGACTTCAACGGCGCCCGCCAGGCCGGCGTCGGGATCATGCAGCACACCTACGGCCTCTGGGGCCGGCGCACCGCCCGCTCCGACGCCCGCAAGGCCTTCCTCGACCCGCTCGGCGGCGACCCGCGGCTGACGATCGTCACCGGGGCGCAGGTCGACCGCATCCTCGTCGAGGACGGCCGCGCCGTCGGCGTCGTCTACCGGCAGGGCGGCGCGGCCCGCACCGTGCGCGCGGCGCGCGAGGTACTGGTCGCCGCCGGCACCTACAACACCGCAAAGCTCCTGATGCTCTCGGGCATCGGCCCCGCCGACCACCTCCGCGAGCACGGGATCCCCGTCGTCGCCGACCTGCCGGGGGTGGGCGCCAACCTCCAGGACCACCACGAGGTGCCGGTCATCGCCACCACCCGCGGGCCGTCGGGCTACTTCGGCCAGGACCGCGGCTGGGCGATGGTGCGCAACGGACTGGCGTATCTCCTCTTCAACGCCGGCCCGGTCACCACCACCGGCATCGAGGCCTGCCTCTTCTACGACCCCGACGGCGGCGAGCGCCCGACGATCCAGCTCTACTGCTGCCCGATCGTCTACCTCGACCGCGACGTCTCCTCGGCGAAGCCGACCTGGGGGGTCACCCTCACCTCCTGCCTCTTGCGCCCGAAGGCCCGCGGCAGCGTCCGCCTCCGCTCCGCCGACCCCGACGCAAAGCCCCGGGTCGACTGCAACTTCTTCGGCGACCCCGACGACCTCCGCCTCTCCCTCGCCTCGATGCGCCACGCCCGCGACCTGCTCGCCGCGCCACCCTTCCGCGACAAGATCGCCGCCGAGATCCTCCCCGGCGCCGGGCTGAGCGACGACGCCGACCTCGAACGCTTCGCCGGGCAGACGGTGAAGACGAACTACCACCCGGTCGGCACCGCGCGGATGGGGCCGGAGGGCGATCCGATGGCGGTCGTCGACGGCGATCTCCGGGTGCGGGGCGTCGGGTCGCTGCGGGTGATCGACTGCTCGGTGATGCCGGCGATCCCGTCGGGCAACACCAACGCGGCGGCGATGGCGATCGGCTCCAAGGCGGCGAGCCTGATCG
>CAZEGY010000548.1:0-2005 GCA_964511815.1 uncultured Rhodovulum sp. | reverse complement strand
CCGCGCGAGGAGCGGGTGCTGCGGATGCGCTTCGGCATCGGCATGAACACCGACCACACCCTCGAGGAGGTCGGCCAGCAGTTCAGCGTCACCCGCGAGCGCATCCGCCAGATCGAGGCGAAGGCGCTCAGGAAGCTCAAGCACCCGAGCCGGTCGCGCAAGCTCCGCAGCTTCCTCGACCAGTAGGCCGGCCGGGAACGTCCCCGGCGCGGCACGGTTGTCCGGGGATACCCGTACTCTCGGGACCCGCCGCCGCGCGCTCGACTACCTCGGCAGCGGCGGCGCGATCGGCATCTTCCCGGGCGGCGGAGTCGCCACGGCGCGGCAACCGTTCGGGTGGCCGATGGACCCGTCGTGGTGGGCGCTTCACCGCGGCTCATCGCGAGTCAAACGCGGCCGTGCCGCCTCGGCGAGCGTGCCGGCGAGGAAGCTCTCCATCTTCATCCACGACTCGTCGGTGTCGCCGCGGAAGTTCAGGTCGCGCGAGACGATGAGGGCGTTGTCGCGGACATCGACGACGTGGACGAAGACCTGCATGATCAGCGTGCTCGTCTTCTGCACCACCGTGAACAGCGCCTCGTCGCCACCCGCCGCCCGCGCCGCCGCGATCAGGCACGCCGCCGTCTCGTTCGGGCAGGCCGCGGCCACCGCCTCGGGCGACACCAGCACGGTGTCGGCGTATGGCCCCGCACCCTTCATGTCCGCCGCCAGCGCGGCGCCGACCATGTCGAGGCGCCGGGCGTGCTCGGCCGACTGGTCGCGCTGCTCCTGGGAGGTGTCGAGGAACTTCACCGGCATCACCGCGAGCGTCTCCGCCCGCGCCCCGACTCCGCCGGCCGACACCGCCGCCACCAGCACGGCCGCAGCCGCGCCTGCCGCTATCCGCATCCGAGCCTCCCGCGCCCATGCCCCGCGACGCTACACCCGCCGTCCGCGCCTGGCCACCGGCGGCTTGGCGCCGCGCCGGCGGTCTCCGGGTTCCCGCCGGGGCCGGGTGCGCTATGGTGGCGCCAGCACCGAGGGGGGAGACGAGCGGATGCGGACGACGGTTCTGGCACTCGCGGCATTGGTCGCGGCGACGGCGACAGCCACGGCGTCCTTCGGCGACGAGCCGCTCGCGGGCCAGTGGATCGCGATCTCCGCCGAGGAGAACGGCGCCGCCGCGGAGGACCGCATCGGCGAGCGCATCACGTTCGACGGCGACGCCTTCCGCGTCGTCGATATCGAGGGCAGGGAGGTCTCCTCCGGCACCTTCGCCACCGATCCCGCGGCGACCCCCGCGACCATCGACTTCACCGTCACGACGCCGCCCGGCGCGGCCTGGGCCGGCATCTGGAAGCGCGACGGCAGCCTGCTCACCCTCGTCGAGAACGCCCCCGACCCGGCGAAGCCGCGCCCAGAGGTCTTCGCCGCGCCCGTCGGCTCGGGCCACGCGATGATCGTGCTGACCCCGTGGGAGTGATTCCGCCACCGCGCCCAGCCGGCGAGGACTGGCCGAGGATCGCCTCGCGACGCGCCCGACCGGACCGGTGTCCCCGCGGGTCGAATAGTGGTTCCAACCCTCGGGAGGGCTCGGTATACTCCCGATAGTTCAACCCTGAACAAAGTCGCGAAAAGGGGGGATGCGCGATGGCAACGACACGCCGCGCCGCGAAGCCGAACGCCTCGAAGGACGAGCTGCTCGGCTACTATCGCGAGATGCTTCTGATCCGCCGATTCGAGGAGAAGGCCGGCCAGCTCTACGGCATGGGGCTCATCGGCGGCTTCTGCCACCTCTACATCGGCCAGGAAGCCGTCGTCGTCGGCCTCGAGTCGACGGCGAAGGAGGGCGACCAGCGCGTCACCACCTACCGCGACCACGGCCACATGCTCGCCTGCGGCATGGACCCGAAGGGAGTGATGGCCGAGCTCACCGGCCGATCGGGAGGCTACTCCCGCGGCAAGGGCGGCTCGATGCACATGTTCTCGAAGGAGAAGGACTTCTACGGCGGCCACGGCATCGTCG
>CAZEGY010000547.1:0-2007 GCA_964511815.1 uncultured Rhodovulum sp. | reverse complement strand
ATCTCCTTCTCGCGGAGGGCGCGCTCGGCGGCCTCCTTCTCGGCGCGCAGGCGCGCGAGCTCGGCCTCGCGGGCGGCGGCGGTCTCGACCTCCTTCTGGCGGCGCTCGGCCTCCATCGCCTTGGCGGCCTCGACGGCCTTCAGGCGCCGCTCGAACTCGGCGTCCGAGAGGCCGGCGGTGCTGCCGGGCCGCCCGGCCGGCGTCGAGCCCGCGGGGGCGCCGGGTTTCGGGACGATGATCCGCTTGCGCTTGTGCTCGACGGTGACGGACTTGGTGCGTCCGTGGCTGAAGCTCTGGCGCACGTGGCTCGTCTCGGTCCCGCCGCTGCGGAGGCCGAGCGTCTTGCCCTTGCGGTCGCCGTCCTTGGTGTCCATCATTCCGTCTCTAGCCTTTCCCGCGGAGGCCTTCCCCCGCCAACCCCGAACGCCGCGGCGTCCGGAGACGCCGGCCGTTCCACATCCCTGATGCCCGACAGCCGCTGGGCCTCGTCTCGCACCCGGTCACCGAGTCCACCCGCCAGCACGGCGGCATGTATCACACGATCACGGGCGAATGCCAAACCCAATTCGTGACCGAAAAGGCACGAAACAAGGCTGTTCTCGCCCTCCGGCGGCCGAAGCCGGGCACGTTCGCGCTCCGATCCGTCCGCCGCCTGCAACAGGAGTCGCGCCCCTCCCGAGACGAGCGCCTCCTTGACCTTCTCCTGCCCCGCCAGCGCCTGCCCGGCCTTCCGGGCGAGCGCGAGGAGCTCCACAACCCGGGCCACGAGCAATGCCTCGACCCGGTCGACGAGGTCCGGCGGAACCCGGACCTGGCGTTTCGCCGCGCGGGCGAAGTGCCCCTTGGCGGCGGCCTGCGCCAGAACCTTGCGGTCGGCGCTGACCCACATGCCCCGCCCCGGCAGCCGGCCCGCGAGATCGGGGACGATCTCGCCGTCCGGCGCGGCCACGAAGCGGATCAGCCCCGCCTTCGGCCCGGTCTCGCGGGTGACGATGCAGCGCCGTTCCGGCTCGTCCCGGTCCTTTACCCGTCCCCCGCGCGTCACGTTCAGTCCCGCTCTTCCTCCCCGCCCGCCTCGCCGGCATCGTCCCCGGCGTCGTCGTCCCCGGCCTCTTCGGAGGGCTCCTCGGACTCCGCGGCCTCGGTCACGAGGTCCTCGGGCTTGACCCAGCCGAGCTGGAGACGGGCATTCATCACCAGCGACTGCGCCTCCTCGAGACTCACGTCGAACTTCTCGAGCAGGCCCGTGTCCTTCACCCGCTTGCCGTCGACGGTCGTGTAACCGCCAGCGAGCTCCCAGTCGGCGCAGGTGGCGAAATCTTCCAGCGTCTTGATGCCGTCGACCGCCAGCGCCTCGATCATCTGCGGCGTCAGGCCCTCGAAATCGAAGAGGCTCTGCTCGACCCCGAGCTCGCGGGCGTGCTCGACCGCCTTCGCGTTGATCTCCTCGAGGCTCTCGCGAGCGCGCGCCTGGAGCTCCTCCGCGGTCGACTGGTCGAAGCCGTCGATCGAGGCGAGCTCGTCGAGGTCTACATAGGCGACCTCCTCGAGGGTTGCAAACCCCTCGGCGACAAGAAGCTGCGCGACCATCTCGTCGACGTTGAGGCTGTCCATGAAGAGCTGGGTGCGCTCGGCGAACTCCGCCTGGCGCCGCTCGCTCTCCTGGGCCTCGGTCATGATGTCGATGTCGAAGCCGGTGAGCTGGCTCGCCAGCCGCACGTTCTGCCCGCGCCGCCCGATGGCGAGGCTGAGCTGCTCGTCGGGCACCACCACCTCGATCCGCTCCGAATCGTCGTCGAACACCACCTTCGACACCTCGGCCGGCTGGAGCGCGTTGACGAGGAAGGTCGCCGGGTCCTGGTTCCACGGGATGATGTCGATCTTCTCGCCCCCGAGCTCGTTGACCACCGCCTGCACGCGGCTGCCCCGCATGCCGACGCAGGCGCCGACCGGGTCGATCGAGCTGTCGTAGGAGATGACGCCCATCTTCGCCCGGCTGCCCGGGTC
>CAZEGY010000546.1:0-2014 GCA_964511815.1 uncultured Rhodovulum sp. | reverse complement strand
ATCGTCCACCGCATCGACAAGGATACCTCGGGCCTTCTCGTCGTCGCCAAGTCGGACGCCGCCCATCACGGCCTCGCGTCCCAGTTCGCCGCCCACGATCTCGAACGGCGCTATCTCGCCGTCACCTGGGGCATTCCCGATCCGGCCGAGCCGCGCCTCGCCCACCTTCCCGGCATCCGCCGGGAACCGGGGGGCGTGCTGCGCATCGAGGGCAACATCGGCCGCCATCCCGGCGACCGGAAACGCATGGCGGTGCTGTCGAAACAGGGCAAGACCGCCGTCACCCGCGCCCGCGTCCTCGAGCGCTACCCGGCGGGCGCCGAGCCGGCGGCGGCCCTCGTCGAGTGCCGGCTCGAGACCGGGCGCACCCACCAGATCCGCGTCCATCTCACCTTCGCCGGCCACGCGCTCGTCGGCGACACCGTCTACGGGCGCCGCCGCGGCGCGGGCCTTCTCGCCGGTTTTCCCCGGCAGGCGCTGCACGCAGCGAGCCTCGGGTTCCGGCATCCCGGCACCGGTGCGGAGATGCGGTTCGAGTCGCCGCTCCCCGACGACATGGCCGGGCTGATCGCGGCGTTGCGCCGGAATAACGCAACCGAAACGTTCAACGAAGCGTAGATCGTCCTATACTGTACCGGACGATAGCCGGGGACACCGCAGAAGGCGTCCCGACATGGAGGAGTGTTTGGCCTACGACAAGCTGCCCGCGCCGTCCCCCGAGCAGGGGCTTTCCCGCTACATGCAAGAGATCCGCAAGTTTCCCCTCCTCGAACCCGAGGAGGAGTACATGCTCGCGAAGGCGTGGGTCGATCACGGTGACAAGGAGGCGGCGCACCGGCTGGTGACGAGTCACCTGCGCCTCGCGGCGAAGATCGCCATGGGCTACCGCGGCTACGGCCTGCCGACGGGCGAGGTCATCTCGGAAGCGAACGTCGGCCTCATGCAGGCCGTGAAGCGCTTCGACCCGGAGAGGGGCTTCCGCCTCGCCACCTACGCGATGTGGTGGATCCGGGCCTCGATCCAGGAGTACATCCTGCGCTCGTGGAGCCTCGTGAAGATGGGGACGACGGCGGCCCAGAAGAAGCTGTTCTTCAATCTCCGCAAGGCGAAGAACAGGATCGGCGCCATCGAGGAAGGCGAGCTCCGCCCCGAGAACGTCGCGAAGATCGCCCACGACCTCAACGTCACCGAGCAAGAGGTGATCTCGATGAACCGCCGGATGTCGGGCGGCGACGCGAGCCTGAACGCCCAGGTGCGCGGCGACGGCGACGGCACCGCCGAGTGGCAGGACTGGCTCGAGGACGAGGACGCCGACCAGGCGACCGCCTTCGCCGAGCGCGACGAGCTCGAGAACCGCCAGGAAATGCTGCTCGAGGCGATGAAGAACCTCAACGAGCGCGAGCGGCACATCCTGACCGAGCGGCGGCTGAAGGACGACCCCGTGACGCTCGAGGAGCTCAGCCAGGAGTACGGGGTCAGCCGCGAGCGCATCCGCCAGATCGAGGTTCGCGCCTTCGAGAAGATCCAGAAGCGCATGCGCGAGCTCGCCGCCGAGCGCGGGATGGTGCCGGCGGTCAACTGACCGCCGCGTCTCCTGCCGGCGGCAGGGGGCGTTAACCGGGCCCGGAACGGCGCATTCGGGTCCGTACAAGCCGCGTACATCCCATGTACATTCCACGTACCGGACTTCGGTCCGGCGGAGCCCGGCGACGAACCGTTAACGGCCGGGCGCCGACGGGGCCTCAGTGCGCCGCCGCCCAGGTGGGGCCGCTGCCGGCGTCGACGACGAGGGGGACGGCGAGGGCGACCGCGGGCAGGGCCGCCTCGGACATGACGGCGCGGACCCGCGCGGCGGTCTCGTCGACGGCGGAGGCGGCGACCTCGAAGAGGAGCTCGTCGTGGACCTGGAGGAGCATCCGCGCCGGCAGGCCGTCGATGGCGGCGGGGACGCGGATCATCGCGCGGCGGATGATGTCGGCGGCCGAGCCCTGGATCGGGGCGTTGATCGCCTGGC
>CAZEGY010000545.1:0-2020 GCA_964511815.1 uncultured Rhodovulum sp. | reverse complement strand
CGCGAGCCGGTCGCCGACGGCCTCGCCCGGGCGAGCCTCGTCCTCGCGATCGGCACGCCCGCCGAGCGCGCCGGCTTCCGCGCCGCATGGCCGGCCATCGCGCGGCTGCCGTTCGTCGAGGGCGCGCTGGTGCCGCTGCCGACCGGCATGGACTGGGCGGGGCTCCGGGCGCTCGCCTTCGCCGGGATCGGCCGCCCGGAGAAGTTCTACGCGACGCTCCGCGGCCTCGGGGCCGAGCTCGTCGCCGCCCGGAGCTTCGACGACCACGCGCCCTACGACCGTCGCGTCCTCGCCCGCCTCGACGCCGAGGCACGGGGGCTCGGCGCGCAGCTCGTGACGACGGAGAAGGACGCCGCCCGCCTTCCGGCCGCCTTCCGGCCCCGGGTGCTCGTCCTGCCCGTCCGTCTCGACATCGCCGACTGGACCGCCCTCGACGCCGCGATCGCCGGGATCACGCGGTAGCTGGGGGCGAATCGCCGGACGTGCCACAGTCGGCGCCCGCTCGTCCGTCGCGAGGTTCACGAGAATGCGCCGTCCGCTGCTCGCCGCCGCCCTCCTCCTCGCCACGCCCGCCGCCGGCGACGAGTCGCCCGCCGCATGGTCCGCCGTGCCGATCCCGCCCGGACAGGTGGCGATGGCGGTCGACCGGATCGACGCCCTCGTCGCCGAGGCGATGGCCAGGACCGGCGTCCCCGGCATGGCCGTCGCGGTGGTCTCGGGCGGCGAGGTCGTCCTCGCCAAGGGCTACGGCGTCCGCGAGGCGGGCGTGCCCGAGCCCGTCGGCCCGGCCACGGTGTTCCAGCTCGCCTCGGTCTCGAAGTCGATCGCGGCGACGGTCGTCGCCACCGAGGTCGCGGCCGGGCGCGTCGCCTGGGACACGCCGATGACCGACCTCCTGCCGTGGTTCGCGCTCTCCGGGCCGGACGCCTCGGCGCTCGTCACCGTCGGCGATCTCTTCTCCCATCGCTCGGGCCTGCCCGATCACGCCGGCGACGAGCTCGAAGGGCTCGGCTACGACCGCCGTGCCGTGCTCGAGCGGCTCCGCCTCCTGCCGCTCGACGGCTTTCGCGACCGCTACGCCTACACCAACTTCGGCCTGACCGCCGCGGCCGAGGCGGTGGCGACCGCGGCGGGGAAGGACTGGGAGACGCTCTCGGAGGAGGCGATCTACCGCCCGCTCGGGATGGCGCGGACGAGCTCGCGCTTCGCCGACTACGTCGCCGAGCCCGACCGGGCGCGCCCGCACATGCGGGTCGGCGACGGCTGGGCGTCGGTCGAGCAGCGCGATCCCGACGCCCAGTCGCCGGCAGGCGGCGCGTCCTCGACCGTCGAGGACATGGCGAAGTGGATGACGATGGTTCTCGGCGCGCCCGACGTCCCGCGCCCGGCGCTCCTCCCGGCGCTCACGCCGCAGGCGGTCTCCGGGCGCCCCGGGACCACCGTCGCCCGGCCGGGCCTCTACGGCTACGGCTTCAACGTCGCGGTCTCGCCGTCCGGGCGGACGCAGTTCTCCCACTCGGGCGGCTTCTACCTCGGCGCCGCGACCTGCTTCTATCTCCTGCCCTCGGCCGACGTCGGCATCGTCGTCCTGAGCAACGCCCAGCCGATCGGCGCGGTCGAGGCGGTGGCGATCTCCTTCACCGACCTCGTCCAGTTCGGCACCGTCACCCGCGACTGGCTCGCGACCCTCGCCCCGGTCTTCGCCGCCATGTCGGCGCCCCTCGGCAGCCTCGTCGGCGCGACGCCCCCGGCGGCGCCGGCGCCGGCCGCACCGCACGCCGCCTACGTCGGCACCTACGCGAGCGACTACTACGGCCCGGCCGAGGTGAGCGCGGACGCGGGCGGGCTCGTCCTCACCCTCGGACCCGACCGCCTCGCCTTTCCGCTCGGGCACTGGACCGGCGACACCTTCGCGATGACCCCGCGCGGCGAGGACGCCCCCGCCGGCTCGCGCACGGCGGTGACCTTCGGGCGCGACGGCGACCGGGCCGGGACGATGACCGTCGAGTTCCTCGACGAG
>CAZEGY010000544.1:0-2027 GCA_964511815.1 uncultured Rhodovulum sp. | reverse complement strand
CCTGCCAGAATCAGGCCAGCCGCAAGAGCCGCCGGGATAGCCCGGCAGCGGGAAAGAATTCGCATGCCCCCTCGTCCATCTTTTGCGCCGGGCGACGGTTCGCCGCGGCTTTTCGGGTAATCGTGCTCGTTTCGACGAGGGGGGATGTGCCCGGTTGCGGGACGGATCGTCCAGCCAATTCAATAAGTAAGCGGATTCTCGCCAACCGGGTTGGTCGCGGCGGCGTCGGTTTTCGGGCGAAAGGGACGCGGATTCAGACGTCTTCAACCAGTTTGTGAAGCGCCTCGCGGACGCGGTCGCCGGCGGTCGCGACACTCGCGAACGGTGCCTCGCCGAGGGCCAGCGTCGGGGCGAGGAGGTCGAATCCCGTCCGTCCGATCGAATCCACGAGTCGCGACTCGGCCCACGCCCGTGCCTGCGCCCGCCGCCGGCCGGCGAGCGCATGGCTCGCGAGGAGCGCGGTCGCGAGGTCGTCGATCGTGTCGAGGGCGGCGGCGATGCCGGCGCCGGTCCGGGCGGAGACCGTCGCCACCGCCGGCGCCCGCGCGCTGCCGAGGGAGAGGGCGCCGCGCGCCTCCGCCGCCGCGCGCCGGGCGGGGACGCCGAGGTCGCCCTTGGTCACGAGGACGAGGTCGGGCACCTCCATCACCCCGGCCTTCATGAACTGGAGCGCGTCGCCGGAGCCCGGCTGGACGCAGAAGACGACGAGGTCGGCGCAGTCGGCGATCTCGGTCTCGGACTGGCCGACGCCGACGGTCTCGACGATCACCCGGTCGAAGACCGCCCGCATCAGCACCGCCGCCGGGAAGGTGATGTCGGCGATCCCGCCGAGGCGCCGCCGCGCCGCCATCGAGCGCACGAAGGCGCCGGCGTCCTCGGGATCGGTGGCGATCCGCGTGCGGTCGCCGAGGAGCGCGCCCCCCGAGCGCCGCGACGAGGGATCGACGGCGATGACGGCGACGGTCTCGCCGCGGGCGCGCCACGCGGTGACGAGGGCGTTGGTCAGCGTCGACTTGCCGACGCCGGGCGGCCCGGTCAGCCCGAGCACGATCCCCTTCGGCGCCGCCAGGGCGGCGTCGAGGAGCGCGACGACGGCGGCGTCCTCGGGCGTCGCCTCGAGTGCCGACAGCGCCCGGGCGAGCGCCGCCTTCCCGCCGGCGGCGAGGGCGTCGGGATCGCGGGGCAGCGGCCTCATGCCGGTCCGCCGTCCCCGTCCTCCGCGCCGGCGCCGCGGGAGAGCAGCGTCGCCTGCGCCGCCGCGAGGCGCGCGATCGGCACGCGGAAGGGCGAGCACGAGACGTAGTCGAAGCCCGCGACCTTGCAGAAGCGCACCGCCGAGGGGTCGCCGCCGTGCTCGCCGCAGAGCCCGAGCACCAGCCCGGGGTTGCGCGCCCGGCCGCGCTTCGCCGCGATGAGGAGGAGCTCGCCCACGCCCTCGAGGTCGAGGCTGTGGAAGGGGTCCTCGGGAAACACCCCGGCGCTGACGTAGGCGCGCATGAAGCGCCCGGCGTCGTCGCGGCTGAGGCCGTAGGTCATCTGGGTGAGGTCGTTCGTCCCGAACGACAGGAACGCCGCCGACAGGGCGAGGTCCTCGGCGCGCAGCGCCGCCCGCGGGGTCTCGACCATCACCCCGAGCTTGTAGGCGAAGGGCACGCCGGCCTCGGCCTCGACCGCGGCGGCGACCGCGTCGATGCGCGCCTTGACGAGCTCGACCTCGCGGTTCGCCGAGACGAGCGGGATCATCACCTCGGGCACCGCCGGCGCCGCCGCCCCGCGGCTGACCGCGATCGCCGCCTCGAAGATCGCCCGCGCCTGCATCTCGTAGATCGCCGGCATGACGACCCCGAGGCGCACGCCGCGCATCCCGAGCATCGGGTTGACCTCGCCGAGGTCGCGCGCCCGCGCCTTCACCGCCGCCGCCGGCAGGTCCATCGCCGCGGCGAGGGCGGCGATGTCGGCCTCCTCCTTGGGCAGGAACTCGTGGAGCGGCGGGTCGAGCAGGCGGATCGTCACCGGCAGCCCGTGCA